>ONUI01000209.1 GCA_900320995.1 uncultured Eubacteriales bacterium | reverse complement strand
ATCAACTCGACCGCCTTGTAACCCGCGGTGATATCGACGCCCGCCGCGGCGTAAGCGTCGGATTTGGAGTTTTTATTCATATTCTTAACCTTTCTGCTCTGAAAAAGAGCATTGAAACATCATTGTATATTATAGGATCAGAAATCTATGATCCGCCGTTATTCACGTTGATTCAATACAGACACCTTTGAGTGATAGTTATGGCGGTTGTTTGTCATATAAGAACTACTGACACGCCGTTGATGCCGTTCAAAATCATAACAAACAATTCAAAAGGCGGAACCAAGGCACACGTGCCTACTTTTCACCGTCCCAGCAGTAGGTGCACAGCTCGCATTTGGGGAGGCCGATCGCCTCTACGATACCGTCGAGGGACTGGAAATCCAGCGAATCAAATTTCAGCTTTCCGCAAATGGTTTTTCTCAGGTTTTTGCCGCGGGTCGTGGAACCGTCGGCGTATTCCTTGATATGGTTGAAGCCCTCTTCCCCCTCGAGCTCGAGGATGACTCTGCGCGCGATCAGATCCATGTCGGATGTATTGCGCGAGAAGTTGAGGTACTTACAGCCGTACATGATCGGCGGACACGCCGATCGCATATGTACGCTCTTGGCGCCGTTCTCATACAGAAACTCGACCGTTTCTCTGAGCTGAGTGCCGCGCACGATGGAGTCGTCCACAAAGAGCAGGTCTTTGTCGGTGATCAGATCATAGACAGGGATCTGCTTCATCTTCGCGATCTTGTTGCGGTCGGTCTGGTTGGTCGGCATAAAGGAGCGCGACCAGGTCGGTGTGTATTTGATGAACGCGCGCGCGAAGGGCTTGCCGCTCTCATTGGCGTAGCCGATCGCGTGGGGCGTACCCGAATCCGGCACACCGCCGACATAATCGACGTTGATATCGCCGAGATTCTTTTGATCATGGTGCGCCATGATCGCGCCGTTGCGGTAGCGCATCAGCTCGACGTTCACGCCCTCATAGGTCGAGGTCGGATAGCCGTAGTAGCTCCACAAGAAGGAGCAGATACGCTTTTTCTTTCCGGGCTTCGCGAGCTGTTTGAGATAGGTCGGCGTGAGCAAAACGATCTCGCCGGGGCCCAACTCTCTGTCGTCCTCATAGCCGAGCTTCTGGTACGCGTAGCTCTCAAAGGACACCGCGTAGCCGTATTCGCTCCTGCCGATACAGACAGGCAGTCTGCCGACTTTATCACGCGCGGCGATCAGGGAGCCGTCCTCCATCAGGATCAGGATGTTCTGTGTGCCGTCGATGATGCTCTGGGCAAACTTGATACCCTCGGCAAAGCTACTCTGTGTGTCGATCAGCGCGGCGAGCAGCTCGGTGGAATTCACCTTGCCGCCGGTCATCGCGTCGAAATGGCCGTAAGAATGCTTGAGGTGCCTTTCGATCAGCTCCTCCGCGTTATTGATGATACCCACGCTGCAGATCGCGTAGGTGCCTAAATGAGAGCGGATCAGCATCGGCTGAGGATCGGTGTCCGAAATGACGCCGATCGCCGAGGTGCCCTTCATCTCGTCGAAAATGTGCAGAAACTTCGTTCTGAACGGTGCATTTTCTATATTATGGATCTTGCGCTGTAAGCCGACCTCGGCGTCGTAAGCGGCAAGACCGCCGCGACGTGTTCCGAGATGGGAATGATAGTCAACGCCGAAGAACACATCCATCATACAATCTTCGGTTGACGTAATGCCGAAAAAGCCACCCATGATATACCTCCAAATTTTGGTGAACGGTGAATGGTGAACGGTGAATGGTGGATGGCGGGACACCCGCACCCGATCTATAGGATCTATCTCATGCAATACAAATCAAAAACGCCTCAGCGTTTCCCACCACCGTTAACTGTTAACCGTTATCCGTTAACCCTATCTAAGATTCCTTTATCTTTCTCCAAAACCACTGCCGCGTCCGCTTTACGCTTAGCGTCCAGCTTTGCCGCCAGATCAGCGTCTTCTACCGCGATGATCTGCGCCGCTAAGAGCGCCGCGTTTGCCGCGCCGTTCAGCGCGACGGTCGCCACCGGGATACCGGTGGGCATTTGCACGGTAGAGAGCAGCGCGTCCAGACCGTCCATCATGCCGCCCTTGCAGGGGATGCCGATGACGGGCAGGGTAGTGTTCGCAGCGATCGCGCCGGCTAAGTGCGCCGCCATACCCGCCGCGGCGATCAATACGCCGAAGCCGCGCTCGCGAGCGTTTTTCGCGAATTCGGACGCTTCAACGGGGGTGCGGTGCGCGGAATAAACGTGTACTTCAAAAGGAATGTCGAGGGTCGACAGCATGTCGGTCGCCTTTTTGACGATCGGCAGATCGCTGTCGGAGCCCATGATGATCCCGACTTTTTTCATTTCATATACCTCCGAGTTTTGTAGGGACGAGCATTGCTCGTCCGCGGACGGTCAATGACCGTCCCTACAATTCATGTTTATTTCATCGCGGAGCTCTTATCCTTCTGGATAACGTCATGCGCGCCGCCCTCGACGATCGAGGTCGCGGATACGAGCGTGAGCTTCGCCTTTTCCTGTAATTCGCGGATGGTCAGCGCGCCGCAGTTGCACATGGTCGACTTGACCTTACTGAGCGACAGCGCGACATTGTCCTTCAACGAACCCGCGTACGGTACGAGAGAATCGACGCCCTCTTCAAAGCTGAGCTTCTTATCGCCGCCGAGGTCATAGCGCTGCCAGTTTCTCGCGCGCTGAGAGCCTTCGCCCCAATACTCTTTATAATAGGTGCCGTTGATGCTGACCTTGTTGGACGGGCTCTCGTCAAAGCGGGCAAAGTATCTGCCCAGCATGATGAAGTCGGCGCCCATCGCCAGCGCCAGCGTGATATGGTGATCGTATACGATACCGCCGTCGCAGACCTCGATCAGCGCGGTAGCCTGACCGCGGCCGATACCCTTGGTCTCGCGGGTGATACAGATCGAACCGCCGCCGATACCGACCTTGATGAAGTCGGCGCCGCAGTCGGCGAGATAGCGGAAGCCCTCCGCGTCGACGACGTTGCCCGCGCCTACCTTGACGCTGTCGCCGTAGTTCTCACGGATCCAGTCGATGGTCAGTTTCTGCCACTCCGAGAAGCCCTCGGAGGAGTCGATGCACAGCACGTCGGCACCCGCCTCGATCAGCGCGGGAACACGCTCGGCGTAGTCGCGGGTGTTGATGCCCGCGCCGACGACATAACGCTTGTGCTCGTCGAGCAGTTCGTTGGGATTCGCCTTATGGCTGTCGTAGTCCTTGCGGAAAACGAAGTATCTCATTTTGCCGTCCTTGGAGATCACGGGCAGGGAATTGAGCTTGTGATCCCAGATGATGTCGTTGCACTCGGACAGGGTCGCGCCCTCATAGGCGTAGATCAGCTTATCGAACGGGGTCATGAAGCTCTCGACCTTCTCGTTCTTATCCATACGGCTGACGCGGTAGTCACGGCTGGTGACGACGCCGAGGAGCTTGCCGTCGGGCTTACCGCCCTCAGTGACAGCCAGTGTGCTGTGACCGGTGCGCTCGGTCAGCTCGATGACGTCCGCCAAAGTCGCGTCGGGACGGATATTGCTGTCGCTCTGGACAAAGCCCGCCTTATAGCTCTTGGCTCTTTTGACCATCGCCGCTTCGTTCTCAACGCTCTGGGAGCCGTAGATGAAGCTCACACCGCCCTGCGTCGCGAGGGCTACGGCGAGCTTATCGCCGGATACCGCCTGCATGATCGCGGACACGAGCGGGATATTCATGGTGATCGCGCTCTCTTCACCCTTCCTGTACTTGACGAGAGGGGTTCTCAGGGTGACGTTAGCGGGTACGCACTCCGAGGAGGAGTAACCCGGGATGAGCAGATATTCATTAAAAGTATGGGCAGGTTCATTGATAAAAGTTGCCATCTTTAATACTTCCTTTCAGCTTTGGTTTCGCAGTAGATACAGCGGTAGATCTTATTCTCTTTATCCGT
>ONUI01000211.1 GCA_900320995.1 uncultured Eubacteriales bacterium | reverse complement strand
TGACTGTAACCAAAAAGCATTTGCTAATCCTTCATTTGCATGAGAACTCCTCATATAGAATACTCCTTATTAACAAAACACTCCTACTATTCTTGACAACTCCTTTTTGACAAAAGACCGCTCGATCATCGAGCGGTCTTTGTCATTTTATCATGTTACAGCATTTCGTCCAATATCTCGGCGGCACAGCGGCACAGCGCGGGACATGGGCGCTTTTTGTAATACGCGTCCGTTCTCTGTTCGGGGTCGTTGCCCTCGATGGTTTGGACGCCGGATAATAAATCGCGGCAGATGATCGAGCCGTTCTTTTCCCTGAAACGCCGCGCGAATTCCTGCACGCGGTGATAATGCGCCGTTTTTGCCTCGGGATCATCGGGATCCGCGTACCCCTGTACCAGTCCGAGGACCATTGCCGCGCCCGATACCGTGCCGCAGAGCTCACGCAGTCTGCCCAGTCCTCCGCCGAAGGAGGATGTGAGCATCGCGGCGGTGCGGTCATCCAGTCCGGTCACATCGCCGAACGCGAGCAGCACACTCTGGGCGCAGTTATAACCCTTGCGGAAATTCTCCTCCGCGAGCTTGCCGTGATCCATCATGTCATCGCCTCCGTTGTGTTATATTACTATGATACACCAATCCGCGCGATAAGTCAAAAAACTCCGAGGGCAGTTAAGTCCTCGGAGCTTTTATCGGTTATTTGATATTATCATGAAACCCAATCCAGTTTCAGCTTCTTCTTTTTTTCTACGCAGTCGGCGAGATACAGATTGATCAAGGTCTGGTAAGGGATACCGGTCTCATTCGCCTGCTGCTTGAAATAGTCGATCACACTGCCGTCGATATTGATAGATATCTGCTTCTTCAATTTCTTGGCGTAAGGGTTTTTTACTCCGTTGGAAAAATCATACTCTTCTCTCATATTACTCACACCTCTCATAATAAGTATTACTCTCTCGCTTGTTCGCTTTTCGCGCCGAGATGATCCGAATCACATTTGATTCACGGTAGCAGTGACATACCACCAACAGCTTCGCATATTCGCTGTACCCCAATAGCAAAAACCTTTCTTCCTGCTGTGAATGATCGGGGTCGGGTATCATCAGCGCTTCTTCATCAAAAAACACGCTTGCCGCTTCTTCAAATGATACGTTGTGTTTTTTGATATTCTTTATATTTTTATTAGTATCCCATTCAAAATTGATATTATCCATAATTATATTATAATGATTAAATCATGATTGTCAATAGATATGATATAGATTATGACACAAAAAACTCCGAGGGCATATAGTCCTCGGAGTTTGTGTTTCGGTTAGGCTCGGTGCGGGATGAACACACGTTCACCCTCGCGATACCGTGAGAATTATTTCAGGCTGTTCTGGATCGCGACAGCTACCGCGACGGTAGCGCCGACCATGGGGTTGTTACCCATGCCGAGGAAGCCCATCATCTCAACGTGAGCGGGAACGGAAGAAGAACCCGCAAACTGAGCGTCAGAGTGCATACGACCCATGGTGTCGGTCATGCCGTAGGAAGCGGGACCTGCCGCCATGTTGTCGGGATGCAGGGTACGGCCTGTACCGCCGCCGGACGCAACGGAGAAGTACTTCTTGCCCTGCTCGTTGCATTCCTTCTTATAGGTACCCGCGACAGGATGCTGGAAGCGGGTGGGGTTGGTGGAGTTACCGGTGATCGATACGTCAACACCCTCGTTGTGCATGATCGCAACGCCCTCGCGAACGTCGTCGGCGCCGTAGCAGCGGACGTTGGCACGCTCGGTCTCGGAATAGGGGATCTCCTTGACGATCTTCAACTCGCCGGTGAAGTAATCGAACTGAGTCTGTACATAGGTGAAGCCGTTGATACGGGAGATGATCTGAGCGGCGTCTTTGCCCAGACCGTTGAGGATAACGCGCAGGGGCTGCTGACGAACCTTGTTCGCGTTGCGGACGATACCGATCGCGCCTTCAGCGGCAGCGAAAGACTCGTGACCCGCGAGGAACGCGAAGCACTTGGTGTCGTTAGAGAGCAGCATAGCGGCGAGGTTGCCGTGGCCGATACCGACCTTGCGGTTCTCGGCGACGGAGCCGTCGATGCAGAAGCTCTGCAGACCGATACCGATGTAGCGGGCAGCCTCTTCGGCGGACTTCACGCCTGCCTTCAACGCAATAGCGGCGCCTACACAGTAAGCCCAGCATACGTTCTCGAAGCAGATCGGCTGGATGCCCTTGGCGATCTCATAGGGATCGAAGCCGGCAGCCTTGCAGATCTCGCGCGCTTCTTCAACAGAAGCGATACCGTACTCAGCGAGTACGCCGTTGATTTTCTCTATACGTCTGTCGTAGTTTTCAAATAAAGCCATACTGTGCACCTCCCTTAGTCTTTACGCGGGTCGATATACTTCGCCGCGTTGTCCCACTGACCGTAGTGGCCCTTCGCCTTCTCGATCGCTTCGTTAGCGTCCATACCGGCTTTGATGAAGTCCATCATCTTGCCGAAGCTGATGAACTCGTAGCCGATGATCTCGTTATCCTTGTTCAGCGCGACCTGAGAGCAATAGCCCTCGGTCATCTCGAGGTAACGGGGACCCTTTTCGCGGGTAGCGAACATGGTACCTACCTGAGAACGCAGACCCTTACCGAGATCCTCGAGGGATGCGCCGACTAACAGGCCGCCCTCAGAGAAAGCGCTCTGGGTTCTGCCGTAAACGATCTGTAAGAACAGCTCGCGCATAGCGGTGTTGATCGCGTCGCAAACGAGGTCGGTGTTCAGCGCCTCTAAGAGAGTCTTACCGATCAGGATCTCAGACGCCATCGCGGCGGAATGGGTCATGCCGGAGCAGCCGATCGTCTCGACCAGCGCCTCTTCGATGATACCTTCCTTGACGTTCAGTGTGAGCTTGCAGGCGCCCTGCTGGGGAGCGCACCAGCCGATGCCGTGTGTGAAACCGGAAATATCCTTGATTTCCTTTGCCTGTATCCACTGACCCTCCTCCGGGATGGGAGC
>ONUI01000213.1 GCA_900320995.1 uncultured Eubacteriales bacterium | reverse complement strand
TGTCGACTCAAAACTGGGATGCTGCTTCGGATGCGTCACGGCGTGTCCGAAAGATCCCACGGAATTCTTTGAATATCTGACACAGGCGGATCAACTGCTGTATCTCGAAAAACAAAAGATCAACGCGAAACGTTGATCCGAGCTATCAAAAAAGCACATTCGGCATTTTCAGTCGAATGTGCTTATCTTTTTCGTATAAGAAGAACAATGATTATTCGCCGTTATAACGCAGGCAAAGCATGGTCAGATCATCGAACTGGACCGCGTCGCCGACAAAGGTGTTGACTTCGTTTTTCACATTGATCAGGACCTCTTCCGGCGTGCCACCTCTTCCGGCGTGCCGTCGGGCTTGATGTTCAGCGCGTCCACCATCCTGTCGGTGCCGAACTGTTCCTCGTCGATGTTGTTCGCCTCGGGAATACCGTCGGTATAAAGGAAGATGGAATCGCCCTTGCCCAGCTTGAACTCATAATCCTTGTATCTGACGCCTTCCATACCGCCGACGACAAAGCCGTGTTTGTCCTTGAGCAGCTCGTATTTTCCGTCGCTTTTGCGGATCACAGGGTATTCGTGTCCTGCGTTGGCGGCGATCACATCGCCGGTCTCGAGATCGAGGATGCCCAGCCACACGGTGACAAACATCTCCGCCTGGTTATTGCTGCAAATACGATCGTTGACGAATTGGAGGATCTCGGCGGGAGTGCCGCCCATGAGCGCTCTGTCGTTGATCAGGATCTTGGAAGCCATCATAAACAGCGCCGCGGGGACGCCCTTTCCCGATACATCCGCGATCACCATCGCGAGGTGCTTGTCATCGATCAGGAAAAAGTCGTAGAAGTCGCCGCCGACCTCCTTCGCGGTGTACATGCCGGCGTGGATATCAAATTCCTTGCGTCCCGGAAAAGCGGGGAAGATGCTCGGAACCATACCGTTCTGGATCTGGGTGGCGGTATTCAACTCCGCCTTGACGTTGGCGGAAGCGCGGGCGATCTCATTCTGTCTGAGTACCATATCATGACCGCGCTTTGCGATATAGATCGAGATGAAGCAGATAACGGTGAACGCCAGCAGTCGCGGCAAAAAGCCGTTGACCATCATGCTGATCACCGCTTTGGACGGGTCGATGCCCAGGGCTACGATCGCTTCACGCAGCTTTTGTTCAATGATGATGACCGTGCCTTTCTCGGGCGAGGGATAGAAGTTCAGGTCGATGATACCGTACAGCACCGTCATGATGCTGCCTACAGTGGCGAAAATCACCGTCAAAACCGAGATCATCACCGTAAAGCCCTTGGAGAAGTATCGGCTCGACAGCATGACGGGCAGTACCATGATCAGGAGAACATTATGGTTGAGGATACTGAAAAGCTGGGTACAGGCAAACAGCAGGGCGATGACCATCACGTATTTGAGCCAGCGCCGTTGTCCCTTGAACTTGAGATACAGCACGACCGGAATGGCGAACTCGATCAAGCCTAATATAGCGAGAACATTCATCCTGAGCTTCGGGACGGTGAAAACCCCTGCCAGATTCAAGCCCCACGAGATGAGCAGGATCACCGCGCAGGAGAGAATAACATAATAAGACAGGCGGTTTCCTTCATAATCGTTTTGTTCAAAGACCGCCTTGGTCTCTTCCGATTCATAGATCTTAAAATAATCTTTGATTTTTCCCATATCGATCACCCGAGTTTTTTCATGATAGAGAGTATATTGTGCCCGTCTTGATAACGGTATTCCATATGATCCATCGTCTTTTTTACGAGAAAGATCCCCAGCCCGCCGATCCTTCGCTCCTTCGCGGAGAGCGTGGTATCGGGATCAGCCTTTTTGAGCGGATCAAAGGGCGTACCGCTGTCGATGAAGGTCAGCGTCACAGTGCGTTCAGCTTCGTCAAAAGCGATCTGTACCGTCGCCTTTCCCTTGATATGCCCGTAGGCATAGTGCGCGATGTTGCCGAACAGCTCGTCGATCGCGACGTCGATCTGTATCTGTACCTTCAGCGGACAGCCGAGGAGCTCCAGCTCCGCGTTGACAAATTCGGTGATGGTCTCTATGTTCCCTACTACAGCGTCGACGGTCAGCTCTTTCATCTCTATCACTCCTTCTCCGATCATACGGATCTCTTTTTATGAGTATAGCATATGTTCATTGTGCTGACAAGAGTTTCGCACTGCATTTCACGGAACAAAACACAAAAATTATCAATGTCGCAGATGTCGCAGATAAAAAGTAATCTCTCTTAAAAAAGAGAAAAGATAAAAAAGACTTATTTTGCTGCTACATCTGCTACAAAGGACAGTGTGTGGAATCTCAACCGATCACACTGAGCGGGAATAATTTGTAAAAATTTCTATTTTACGGGTTTTCAAGCCGCTGTTTTTATGCTATAATGTATAAAAATCGGCATATACGGCGTCATGACAGGTCGTATCCGCGCAGCCGCAGTGCCTTGTGTACAGCTGTGCGGATTCCGTCATCGCCGTCAAAATATGAGGGTCAACCAAAAGAAAAAGGAGGAAAAGAAATATATGGAAACATTATATATGTTTGCCGGAATCATCGCTTTGGTATGTATCCTTGGATTCTTTAACGAGAAGGTCACCAAGCTGACCTACGAGATCGGACTCATGCTGTTTTCGACCATCCTCGGTATCGTTCTGCTGATCGGTATAGCAGTATTCAACGACACCAGCGTCGGAAACGTCCTCAAAGAAATACAGGGGTTCGATATCCACGACTTTTTGATGAACGGCGTGCTGTGCTTCATGCTGTTCGCCGGTTCCTGCCATATGAAGCTATCCGACTTCAAAAAGATGGCAAGACAGATCACCGTGCTCTCGCTGGTATGTACCCTGCTCGGCGCGGTATTCTACGGTATGCTGATCTACGGCGCGAGCCTTTTGCTCGGACTCAACCTCTCTCTGCCCGTATGCCTGATGTTCGGCAGTATCATCGCCCCCACCGATCCCATCGCCGCCACCGGTATCCTCAGCAAGTTCGGTCTGCCGAAGGATACTTCCTTCCTGATCCAGGGTGAATCCCTGTTCAACGACGGTATCGGCGTAGCGTTGTTCGTCTGCTTCTCCGGCATGGTAAAGGCAAGCGGCTCTGAGGAACAGGGCTTCCTCACCGTAATGCTCCGCGAGGTACTCGGCGCGGTCGCCATCGGCGTTATCGTCACACTGATTTGCTTCTTGATGTTCCGCTTCTCGAAGCATCCGCAGCTCAAGATCTTTATCAGCCTGCTGGCTGTTTCTCTGGCGTATTC
>ONUI01000214.1 GCA_900320995.1 uncultured Eubacteriales bacterium | reverse complement strand
GGTCGTCGATGACCTTGACGAACTCCGTATTCACCCTCTCGGGGAAAATGGGGTGGTTCTCAAAATGCGGGCCGATCTTCTCGAGGTCGAGGCTGTCCACATCGTCCACGAAGGTCACACAGTGCGGGTTACCCATCGAAACAGCGGTGACGTTCCATGTCTTGCCGTCCACCTCTAAAGGCGCGTCGATCATCCTGTCGCCGTCGTATTTGACGGGGATATCGGCGGGGCGCAGGATCGCCGCCTCCATATCGACGCGGGCGGACTGCACCTTGCCATCCTTTACGGTCAGCTCCAGTGTTTTGATGCCGCTGAGCGTATCGATCGTGATGGTGGTTTTCCCGGCGGGGACAAGTCCCTTGTCATAGACGAACTTGCCGACACAGCGGACGCCGTTGCCGCACATCTTGCCCTCACTGCCGTCGGCGTTGAAGATCCGCATCTTCGCGTCGGCGACGTCGGACGGACACACGAGGATGATGCCGTCGCCGCCGATACCGGTGCGGCGGTCGCTCAGTCGGATCGCGAGCTGCTCCCAATCCTCCTCGGGCTGGTCAAATGTGCTGATATATACATAGTCGTTCGAGATGCCGTGCATCTTGGTAAAACGCAGTTTTTTCATACAAATCACCCTTTCGGGTCAATTATACAGAGATTTGGGCGCAAAGTCAACAAAGCGATTCGGTTGAGATCGCCACAGGACGCATATCGATCGTCATCGCGAGGAGGAATCTCATTCCGACGCGGCAATCTCAACCTTAGCTTAATGCGTCCTTCGCAATGACATTTAAATGAAACTGCGTGGTTTTAGTTGACACGGGCGGCGGAATCGAATATACTTTATTATGAATAATTAGGAATTAGTAACGCAAAAATGCGTTTCCCTCAATTCCTAATTCCTAACTCCTAATTCCTAATTGACACGGAGGTCACCTATGATAGATGTACCCGGCATTTTTGCCTCAAATGTATTCAACGACGAAAAGATGCGCGTGCGGCTGACGCAGGAGGTCTATGACTCCTACCGCGAGAGCATCGAGAACGGTACGCCGCTCGATATCAAGGTCGCCAACGACGTTGCCGACGCGATGAAGGAATGGGCGATCGAGAAGGGCTGTACCCACTACACCCACTGGTTCCAGCCGATGACCGGCATCACCGCCGAAAAGCACGACAGCTTTATCTCCCCTCACGCGGACGGTCATGTCATCATGGAGTTCTCGGGCAGGGAGCTGATCAAGGGAGAGCCCGACGCGTCCTCCTTCCCCTCCGGCGGCATCCGCGCCACCTTTGAAGCGCGCGGCTATACCACATGGGATCCCACCTCGCCCGCGTTCGTCAAGGACAATACCCTGTGCATCCCCACCGCGTTCATGTCCTATACCGGCGACGTGCTGGACAAAAAGACGCCCCTGCTGCGCTCGATGAACCGCATCAATCACGAGAGCGTGCGTATCCTGCACCTCTTCGGCAAGACCGACGTCACCCGCGTGGATACGACCGTCGGCCCCGAGCAGGAGTACTTTTTGATCGACAAGGACGTTTACGAACGCCGCAAGGATCTGAAATATACCGGCCGCACCCTCTTCGGCGCGCGTTCGCCCAAGGGTCAACAGCTCGACGACCACTATTTCGGCGCGATCAAGCAGCGCGTCAAGGCGTTTATGGCGGAGCTGGACGAGGAGCTGTGGAAGCTGGGCATCTACGCCAAGACCGAGCACAATGAGGTGGCTCCGGCACAGCATGAGCTGGCGCCGATCTTCACCACCGTCAACATCGCCGCCGATCACAACCAGCTCACGATGGAGCTGATGAAGCGCATCGCCAGAAAGCACGGCATGGTCTGCCTGCTGCATGAAAAGCCCTTCAAGGGCGTGAACGGCTCCGGTAAGCACAACAACTGGTCACTGTCCACCAACACGGGCGAGAATCTTCTCAAGCCCGGCAAAAAGCCTGAGGAAAATACCCAGTTCCTGCTGTTTTTGACCGCCGTTATCACTGCGGTGGATGAATATCAGGATCTGCTGCGCCTGTCTGTCGCGACCGCCGGCAACGATCACCGCATGGGCGGTGACGAGGCGCCGCCGTTCATCATCTCGATGTTCTTGGGCGACGATCTGGAAGCGATCGTCGAGGCGATCATCAACCGCGAGGAGTACGAGAGTCAGGGCAAGGTCGTCATGAATACGGGCGCCGAGACGCTGCCCGAGATCCGCAAGGATACCACCGACCGCAACCGTACCTCGCCCTTCGCGTTTACGGGCAACAAGTTCGAGTTCCGCTCCTTAGGTTCGGCGCTGAACATCTCCTGCCCCAACATCATGCTCAACACGATGGTCGCGGATGTGCTGTCGAGCTTCTCCGACGAGCTGGAGAACGCGGCTGACTTTGACGCCGCGGTACGCCGCCTGATCCGCAAGAACCTCAAAAAGCACCGCCGCATCATCTTCAACGGCGACGGCTACACCGACGAGTGGGTCGCCGAGGCGGAACAGCGCGGTCTGCTCAACCTGAGATCGACCCCCGAGGCGCTGAAAAAATATACCCTCAAAAAGAATCTCGACCTCTTCAAGCGCAACAGCATCTTCAATGAGACCGAGGTCAAGGCGCGTCAGGAGATCCTGCTCGAAAACTACATCAAGATCATCGACCTCGAGGCGCTGACGATGCTCGATATGGCGAAGAAGGACATCTTCCCCGCCGTATCCGCCTTTACCGGCGAGCTTGCCGAGACCATCCGCGGAAAACGCGCGGTGTCCGACGATATCCGTGTGGACGCCGAGGTCAAGCTGCTCTCGAAGCTGAGCGATCTGCTGTCACAGTTCAGCGACAAGATCGACGAGCTGGATTCCAAGGTCGGCGGCTCCATCGCCTACCGCAAGAATATCCAGAGCCACGCCGAATACTGCTGTAA
>ONUI01000215.1 GCA_900320995.1 uncultured Eubacteriales bacterium | reverse complement strand
TTCGATCAGCAGGACGCGTCTGACGCCGAAGCTCGAGATCGCGCCGACGATCGCGCGCTTTTCGACCTCGGTGATCTCACCGGGGATGCACGCGACAACACGCGGCATGACGACGCGGCTGGTGCAGACCTCTGCCATGAAGATGTTGACCATCTCTTCCACAAGACCCGATTCGGCGATGACGCCGCCCTCGAGCGGGAACACGACGTTGATCTTTGCTGATGTCCTGCCGAGCATCTCATAGGCTTCATCACCTACGGCGAGGATCAATTTATCGTCCTTATTATACGCAATGACCGAAGGCTGGTCGATGGCGTTCTCATTGTTGTTGACCCTGAGTCGGGCGTTGGCGGTACCTAAATCCAAAGCGATATCCATTAGCGTTCTCCTTATGATTCGTGTCATTACGAAGCCCCGAACACGTGTGCTCGACCGGCTATAGTAATCTCAACCGAATAAATTGATTTCTGTCAGATTCATTATAACCGAGATTCTTTTGGTTTTCAATAACAATTTGCTTATATCACCGTCGATTCGGGATATTTGTTCTGTGCGGAGGCGATGGTGGCACAGCAGATCAGCTCGGGCTTAGCGCGACTGAGCACCCTGCAGCAGTTGCCGAGAGTGTAGCCCGAGGTGATGATATCGTCGATGATCAATATCCTTTTGCCTTTGACCGCGTCCTTGTCGATCACCTTGAACGCGCCGTTGAGATTGGTTTTGCGCTCCTGATATTTGAGGTGATGCTGTTTCTTGGTTTTCTTGATCTTGTCGATCGTATCAAGATAGGGGAGACCGAGCCGTTTGCCGAGCTCCTTCGCGAGCAATGTGGATTGATTGTACCCGCGCTTCTTCAGATCATCCTTATGCATGGGAACAGCGGTGATGAAGTCGAATTTCTCGCCGCTGTATGCGTTTTGGATATCCTTTCGGAGCAATTCGGCGATCTGCGGGATGTACTGGGTGCGATCGTGGTATTTCAGCCGCAGGATCATGCGGCGCACTCTGCCGTCATAGGCAAAGGTCGAGATACAGCGAAATCCTCTCGCGCCTGCCGGGATCGGGATATGCTTGCGCCGGATCTCATCATAGCACCTTGCGCACGCGATCTGTGTCGCCTCGATCAGCGCGGAGCAATAAGGACAGCGCTCGGGATAAAAGAACGCCGTGAGCTTTCTGACGAATTCCATATCAATCCCTCATCAAAAATGTTTTCAAACCGGTGTAGCGCAGGATACGGCGGTTGTTCTCCACCATATAGCGCAGGGCGTTTTCGTCGCCGATGATGATCAGCATCTTTTTGGCGCGGGTCACGGCGGTGTAGAGCAGATTGCGGTACATCAGCTGCGGCGCGCCGCGGAACATCGGCAGTACCACACAGTCGAATTCGTTGCCCTGACTTTTGTGGACGGTACAGGCGTAGGCGAGCTCCAGATCACCGACGCTGTCGCTGTCGTAGGCCGCGACGCGGTCGTCGAATCGTACCTTGTAGATCTTGGAGGCGTTGTTGACCTCGACCATCACGCCGATATCGCCGTTGAACACACCCTCGCCGTATTCGCCGTCATCCTTCGTCCACAGGATATCGTAATTGTTGCGGCTCTGCATGACCTTGTCGCCCTCGTTGAGGGTGGAGTAGCCGACCTTGACGCCGCGGGACGGGTTGGGGTTGACGAGCTTTTGCAGGCGGTTGTTCAGCTCATAGGTGCCCAAAATGCCCTTGCGGGTGGGGGAGAGCACCTGGATATTCTCGTGCAGATTATAGCCGTAGGCATTTTTCAGCCGCCGTGCGCACAGGTCGCCGACCGTTTCGGCGATATGCTCCTGACTGTAGTCGGGCAGAAAGAAAAAGTCGTTGTCCCTGACGCGGATGTCGGGCATCTCGCCCTGCACGATCTTGTGCGCGTTGGTGACGATCAGGCTTTGCATCGACTGGCGAAAGATCTCGTTGAGTGTGACGACGGGAATGGTGCCCGACGCGATCAGGTCATACAGTACGTTGCCCGCTCCGACGGAGGGGAGCTGGTTGCTGTCGCCGACTAAGATCAATCGGCAGGACAGCGGCAGCGCGCGCATGAGGCTTTCGAGCAGCGCGGTGTCGACCATGCTGACCTCGTCTACGATCAGGGCGTCGGTGTTGAGCAGATTGCGCTCATTGCGCTTGAACACCGGCTTGTCCTCGATATCGTAGCTCACCTCGAGCATACGGTGGATGGTCTTGGCTTCTTCACCGGTCACGGCGGTCATCCGCTGCGCGGCTCTGCCTGTCGGAGCGCAGAGACTTACCTTTTGACCGCTCTCTTTGAGCAAACGGATGATCGCGTTGAGGGTGGTCGTCTTGCCGGTGCCGGGGCCTCCGGTGAGGATCAAAAGTCCCGTGGTCAGCGCGTCGCGGATCGCCTTTTTTTGCAGCGCGGCATATTCGATATCGCTTTCCTTTTCAATTGCGGCGATCTTTTCCTCCGCGCCGTCGATCGCCATAGCGGGGTAACGCAGCAGCATTTTCATGCGCGCGGCGATATAGGTCTCGCCGTCATACAGCGACGGCAGAAAGACACATTCCTTTTCATTGATGCTGTCGAGGATCAGTGTGTTCTCGTCGATCATCTCCTTGAGCGCGGATTCACACGCGGCGGGGTCGATCTCGAGCAGGTTGGCGGTCGTTTGAACCAGCTTGTCCTGCGGCAGACAGGTGTGACCGTTGAGGCGGTTGTGCTTGAGGACGAATGCCAGCGCCGCCCGCACACGGACACGCGCGTCCTGCGGCGTATTCTGAGAGAGGGCGATCATATCGGCGGTCTCAAAGGAGATCGAAAAGCCCTCCTCACACAGGATATAGGGGTTGTCCTCGATCATCGCGATGGCGTTGTTGCCGTACTTCTTCCAGATCTTTACGGCGGCGTT
>ONUI01000217.1 GCA_900320995.1 uncultured Eubacteriales bacterium | reverse complement strand
ATCCTCGCTTTGTCTACGGATAATTCATGAATAAAAAATGTACAAAAAATGAACAAATCCGTGCAAATAGCCAAACATCAAACAAAAACGGACAGGGCGTGCGCCTGTCCGTTCGATGTGTCGTAAGAGATTTGATCAATGAGCAGTTGGTTTATAAAGCTCGCTTTGGTAAAGGGGTCGCGTGCAGCACGCTGTCACTTCAAAGGCTCCCTTTGGTAAAGGGAGCTGTCTGTGAAGCAGACTGAGGGATTGCAAAATTGTTTGAGCGAAGCGAGTATCTATTATTATTCATTCTTCAGTTTTCAGTCTTCAGTTTTTTGTTCTCCCCGAGGGGAGGGTTTTTTTGCGCCCGCGTTACAGTGACACAGAAAAAGGCGCACGCGCCCACGCGCCTATGAAAAATCCCAGACGCGGATGCCGAGCTCCTCGATGAACTTTCTGCCGATCTTTCCGTTTGCGGGGGTGATCACGATCTCACCGGTCAAGCCGATGTTCGCCTTGAGCAGGTGGCCGGAGATCAGCCTGATCTCGCCGTCCTCGCGGTAGGCGAAGGTCGCGTGCAGATGCAGATAGGGCTTGCCCTCATAATAGGTCAGGTTGCCGTCGAGCGAGGTCATCTCGAGCAGTCCCTCGACCGTCTTTTCGTTGTACACCTTCTTCTCACAGTCGAACACCCCGACCGTGACGCTGTCACAGCCGCCGATGCCTTGGATCTGCGCGGCGGTCAGGTTCTCCTTGGCGCATACATCGGTCAGCGCGCCGATGATCTCGTCATCCTTGTCCAGCCGCACATAGAGCTTGTCGTCAAATCTTCTGTAATCCATATCGTCATCTCCTTTTCTGTCATTATATCAGCGTGCGGATTATTTGTCAAAGACAAAACCGACATATTGACGGCGGCTTTTTCAAGTGGTATAATTTTGACAAAATTTGACACGGAAGGATGGAAGAAACATGGTACAGGTACGTTATTACAGCGGATATATCCGCAACTTCAAAAAAGTCTGCGAGGAGCTCGGGATCACCCCGCTCAGCCGTGAACAGCGCGAGGAGCAGATCCTGATCAAGGGCTTTGAGAAATGGGGCACGGAGCTGCCCGAGCACATCTTCGGCGCGTTCGCGTTCGCGCTCTATGACGACGCGGCGGACAAGCTCTATGTATTCCGCGATCCGGTCGGTCAAAAGCAGCTATTCTATGCCGCTGCGGGCGATGAACTGCTCTGCTCGGGCGATATCGACGCCATCGTGACCGACAGCCGTATTGAGAAGCGCCTGAACATGCGTATGCTCCAGCAATATCTGTTCTACGGCTATCCGATCGGCGAAGAGACCTTCTATGAGGGCGTGTACAAGCTGGGGGGCGGTCATTTCCTCGAATGGGACGGCAAAAGCCTCAAGAAGAACTGCTACTTCAAGCCGCTCTTCCGCCCCGAGGACAAGTCCATCGACGAGTTCGCCGACGAGATACGGCAAGTCGTGACCGAGATCCTCGAGGAAGAGCGCGCGGATACCGAGCTGCCGTATAAGGAATCGTTCCTCTCCGGCGGCGTGGATTCCTCCTATCTGCTGGCGGCGAGTGACGCGCAGTGCGCCAATACCGTCGGCTATGAGGAAGCGGATTTCAGCGAGGCGCACCTCGCGCGGCAGACTGCCGAGCACTTCAATAAGGGCTTCCGCGTCAAGATGATCACTCCCGAGGCATACTTTGAGCGCATCCCCACCGTGATGGATAAGATGGGTCAGCCCCTCGGCGACGCCTCCGCGGTGGCGTTCTCCATCGGCTGTCAGGCAGTCAAGGAGCATGCAGACGTCGTCTATTCCGGCGAGGGCATCGACGAATTCTTCGGCGGCTACAACGCCCATAAGCGTGAGATCCCGAGCGACTGGGTCTATCTGACCTGCTCCCATATCATGAATACGGACGTCGTCAAGGCGCTGATGATCGATTTTGACGAGAACGTCAAGCCCTCCGATCCGCTGACGGAGCTGTGGGAAGAAGCGAAGCAGGAGGATCAGCTCGATTCCAAGCTGACGATGGATGTCTCCTTCTGGCTCGACGGCGACATCTACCTCAACACCGATCGCACCTCCACCGCCTGCGGGATCGAACTGCACACGCCGTTCTCCGATTACCGCCTGTTTGAGGTCGCGAGCCGTATTCCGTCCGAATACCAGTTCCGCGAGGAACAGAATAAATATGTGTTCCGCAAGGCGGCGAGCAGTATCCTGCCCTATGAGTCCGCGTTCCGCAAGAAGGTCGGATTCCCCGTGCCGGTGCGTCAGTGGCTCGCGGATGAGCGCTACAATCAGCCCGTGAAGGAGAAACTCTTCGGCAGATCGTCGCAGACCTTCTTTGATCAGGATCAGATGAAGGATCTGTGGGAGCGCTTTGTCGGCGGCGAGTCGCTGCTGTGGAACCGCGTCTACGCGATCTACGCCTTCCTGCTGTGGTATGACTTGAAGTTTTAATCAGGAATCAGGAGTTGGAGATTACCGGACGATGATACGGTTATCATAGGGGATGACGCTTTGAGGAGTTGTCCAAATCAAATTCGGACAGCACCTCAAAAATACCCGTCACACGCGTCACACCCCTCAAATACCGCATGGATAAGCCGTTTTCAGCATGACGCGTCCGCATTTTTGATGCGACATGCGACGCGTCACCTTTGAGAAAGGTTGCCGTTACAGACAGCTTTCACCATCCTGCCGGATAAGGGGGTGACCCTTTGAACGCAGAATTGAGTGCAGTTAATACAGCAGCATTGTAAAAAGCCCTCCGCAAGCGGACAATATCATTAAGTTAAGGAACAGGACACTCTCCAAAAAGAGGGTGCCCTGTTTTTGGATGAAATATAGTAAAAAGACTTGACAAATCAGCAGAAATGT
>ONUI01000218.1 GCA_900320995.1 uncultured Eubacteriales bacterium | reverse complement strand
TATCACTCCGTATACAACAGCCTGATCCAGTCGGACTACAAATATCTCGGAGCAGCAATGCCGATGGTGACATATCTGGTAGTGATCGTGATTTTAGTGATCGTATACAAGAAAAATCTAAAGAAAAACGTTTTGGATAAAACGGCTTGAGAGGTGTTAATCATGAAAAAACTATTTTCCGTCAAAACTATCACAGCGTTCATACTCGTGTTGACCATGGCGATGCTGTTGCCGGTACAAACAGCGGCTTCCGCAACAGTAGGCAAGTATGTGTCCGAACTTTACGTCGCTTACGGCAAGGATGCGGACGCGGCGAAAAAGACGCTCAGCGACAAGGGCTTTACCCCTGTCGAGGGCAACCTGAATGAAAACGGCGGTACATACGTGATGATGGGCTACAAGACCACCGACGAGATCCGCGATTCCGTCACCGACATCGCCGTGATGAATATGGACGGCAATTTCAACACCACCGAATACAAGGAGGTGCTGCGCCAGAGAAAGACGCAGGTCGCCGAGATGTTGGGTGGCTTTATGGCGACGATCCGTGAATACCGCGCGAACCTCAAAGCGGGCAAAGCCAAGGCGACCGCTGTTCACGATCTGCTCAACAAGTTCACCGACGACGATTCCGGCAAACCGCTGGGCGATCTGTTCAACAGCGAGACCTTACAGGATAAGGTCGGTATCACAAAAAGCATCACCGACAAGAACAGCGGTAAACTGCCCGACCTGCTGATGATCCTGATGCAGGGCAACGCCGCGTATATCCGTGTCGTAGAATCTCTGCTGGCAGTAGCGGCGGATACGAACGATAACACATGGATCGACCGCTTTGCGGAAAAAGACTATGACGATATGCTCGACGAGTTGGAGGACAGCCGTCCCGATCTGAACACTCCCTCCAAGCGTACGCAGTTCCTTGATACGGAATACGGCTCTCTGGCTACGGATCTTTCCAAAGCTGTGTCCGATTTGCGCTTTGAGTTCCTCGATTATGAGGCGCTGGGCTTATCCGTAACAGAGGCAAAGGAAAAAGATATCGAAGCTAAATTCGGCAACGCCGATACAGCCGATCAGGAAGAAAAGGCGGATATCGTTGCCGACGAGCTGAAGTGGGCTCAGACAGGCGTCCTTTATGAAGCTCTGAAAAATTACGAGGGCGGCAAACACGCAAAAGGCGAGCTGCTCGACTTCTTTATGGAGGACGTCGACGAAGACGACGTCGAGCGTTACTATCCGATGGCTGCGGCGTTCACCGAGGGACAGCGCGGCGGCATGAACTTCGTTTCCCTCCGCGAGCAGCTCCGCTACGCGTTTTTGGATTATGAATCGTGGAAAAAGGACGTAGAGAAAAAGGTCGATTTTTCCGGAATGGCAAGCTCGATCTATACGGGAATCAACCGCGAGATGTTCAAGACCGACGGATCCATCGCCTATACCGGCGCGGCAACCAGAGCGAATAACACTTCCCCGGAGGGGGATGACGATAAGATGACCGACGGCGAGATGATCCTTCTTATGCTGGGAGCTACCTTATTTGCCGGCGTCGCGTACGGCGCGATAAAACTCATCGCGAATACGGCCTCTGATAAAGTTGCTGAGTATGTCATACCTCGTTTGCCGAAAAACGTGGATCCGAGTCTCGTTTTAGAAAGCCAAAGAGTAGATGACAAATTTATGGTAGATATCGACTCGATCAGCGACGAATATGATCTGGTTTCCGGGATCGGAAAGTTGTTCAAAGTCCTCACTATTTTCTTTGCGGTCGCGACGGCGGGATATACGATCTATACACTTGTTAAAACAGACGAGGTCAAACTCAAGCCTATCCCCAAGTATTTTGTAGACAACTATACCTCCGAGCAAGGCGAATCCTATCAGCTGAACTATCAGGCGGTGGAGTGCAACCGCGCGGATTATAATCAGAATAAAAAACAAACCGGCGACAGCGCCGACCTCAACGCCGATGAAGGCAAGCAGTGGTTGGCGATCTATGTCTCAAAGAACTCGATGGCAGGCAAGCCCTTAACGCCTGATTTCAAGATCGCTGAGACCGCTTCCGCGCCCGGCGGTATGGACGGCAATATCCATACGCTCGGCGAAAAGGGAGCCGAAAATCTCACCAATGCTGATTATATGAACTACTCCAAGCTGTATTCGGGCTATAAATCTGTCAAGGATAAGGTCTTCGGAGAAAGCAAGGCGTATGTATTCTTCAAGCTCAGCGATATCTCAAAGACCTACGACGAATCCGCAGGCAACATGACCGCCTCGACAATCAACACCGGCATGTTCGCTATGATCGGCTTCGGCGGACTTGTCCTCGGCGGCGCTCTCGGAGCGATTATCGCGGTGTTGATCAATAAAAAGAAAAAGGAGACGGCATGATGAAGGCGTTAAAAGGATTAAAGGCACTGGTAGCGTTGGTACTGACGCTGACATTTATCGCACTTGTCCCATTGAATACCGTTGCAGCCGCCGATACCGGCAAATATGTATCCGAGGTCTACGTCGCCTACGGCAAGGACGCAGAAGCGGCTAAGAAGGCGCTGGGCGACAAGGGCTTCACCCCGATCGAGGGAAACCTGAATGAAAACGGCGGTACATACGTTCTGATGGGCTACAAAACCAGGCGACGATCCGTGAATACCGCGCGAACCTCAAAGCCGGCAAGGCAAAGGCGACCGCTGTTCACGATCTGCTCAACAAACTCACCGACGACGATTCCGGTAAGCCGCTGGGCGATCTGTTCAACAGCGAGACCTTGCAGGACAAGGTCGGCGTGAATAAGAGTATCACCGACGACAACAAAGATAAGCTGCCCGACCTGCTGACGATCCTGATGCAGGGTAACTCCGCTTATATTCTGACCATCGAAAATTTGCTTTCATTAGCGGCGGATACGAACGATAACACATGGGTCGACCGCTTTGCGGAAAAAAACTATGACGATATGCTCGACGAGCTCGAGGACAGCCGTCCCGATCTGAACACTCCCTCCAAGCGTGCGCAGTACCTTGATGCGGAATACGGCACAATTGTTGATAACCTCAGTGCGTCTGTAGCTGCGTTTCGCAAGGATCTTCTCGATTATGAATCACGGGGCTTATCCGTAACGGACGCAAAGGAAAAGGATATCGAAGCTGAATTCGGCAACACTGACACAGCCGATGAGGAAAAGAAGGCTGATATCGTTTCCGACGAGTTGAACTGGGCGGAAACAGGTTTTCTGTATGAAGCGCTGAAAAACTATGAAGGCGGCAAATATAAAAAAGGCGAGTTGCTCGATTTCTTCAAGGAAGAAGTGGGTGAAGACGATATCGAGCGTTATTATCCGATGGCGGCGGCGTTTACCGAGGGACAGCGCGGCGGCATGGGCTTTGTTTCCTTCCGGGATCTGCTCCGCTACGCTTTTGTGGACTTTGATTCCTGGAAATCGGATATTGAGAAAAACGCGGATCTATCCGGCGATACAACAGACTCTGTATACAAAGGCATCAACCGCGAAATGTTCAAGACCGACGGCTCGATCGCTTATACCGGTGCGGCAACAAGAGCGGAAAACACCTCTAAAGGGAAAAAAACAACAACCACCAAGGTCAGCGACGAGGCGTTCCTTATCGGAGTGCTGTGGTTTTCGACTGTTTTTGCCGGGGTTTTGTACGGTGTTGCAGAATACGGTAAAAAAGCAGCGCTGATCGATTTGGTCGGCAATAATGCGCAGGCGTTGATTAAAATCGGCAAAGAAGGCACTAAAGGAATCGCTCCGGTAGAGGAACTTATGGGAAGAAGATTCACGCGATACAGCGGTGATTATTATATCTTTTCGAAGGGCGTCGTTTTTCTCAAATTCGCAACAGTTTTCCTCGCTGTAGCCGCGTCGTGCTATACGATCTATACCCTCGCTCAAAAAGATGAAGTCAAGCTCAAGCCCATCCCCAAGTATTTTGTAGACAACTATACCTCCGAGGACGGCGAATCCTATCAGCTCAACTATCAGGCGGTCGAGTGCAACCGCGCGGAGTATTTCGGCACGGATCACAAGGCGCAGACAGGCAACAGCGCCGACCTCAACGCCGACGAGGGCAAGCAGTGGCTGGCGATCTATGTCTCAAAGAACTCAATGGCGGGCAAGCCCGTAACTCCCGATTTCAAGATCGCTCAGAGCGCCTCCGCGCCCGGCGGTATGGACGGCAATATCCATACGCTCGGTGTAAAAGGAGCAGAAAACCTGTGTAACGCCGATTATATGAACTACTCCAAGCTGTATTCGGGCTATAAAACGGTCAAGGATAAGATCTTCGGAGAAAGCAAGGCGTATGTATTCTTCAAACTCAGCAATATCGCAAAGACCTATGACGAATCAGCAGGCAATATGACAGCTTCCTCCATAGGCGGCGGTACGGTGGCGATCATCGGCTTCGGCGGTATCGCCCTCGGAGCGGCGCTCGGAGCGGCGGTTGCTGTATTGATAAACAAAAATAAAAAGAAAAAGGAGCAGACGTAATGAAAGCGTTTAGAAGCATAAAAATCTTTATCGCATTCGTCCTTGCTCTGACATTTATCGCGATCGTACCCATGCAAACCGTGGCTGCCGCCAATAACGGCAAATATGTGTCCGAGGTTTTTGTCGCCTACGGCAAGGACGCGGACGAAGCGAAAAGGACGCTTGAAAACAGGGGCTTCACCCCTGTCGAGGGCAACCTCAACGAAGGCGGCAAAACCTACGCGATGATGGGCTACAAAACGACCAATGATATTCGCGAATCGATCACCGACCTCGCGGCGATGAATATGCGCGGCGATTACAGCGTGGAGGATTACAAAAAACTTTTGAAAGATCAAAAGTCAGAGATCGCGGAATCCCTCAACGAGTTCATGGCGGTCATCAGGGAATACCGCGCCAATCTTAAAGCAGGCAAGGCAAAGGCGAACTATGTTCACGACATCCTCAACAATTATACCGAGGACGACACCAAAATGAAGATGGGCGACCTGCTCAACTCCGAGACCTTGCAGGATAAGGTGGGCATAAACGAGAGTGTTGAAGCGCCCAATCCCGAAAATCTACCTGATCTTGTCACGATACTGATGCAGGGCAACGCGCAGGTCATCAAGTCGATCGAGGTCATGCTCTCGATGGCGGCGGATACCGCCGATAACAGTTGGATCGACCGCTTCGCGGCGTCAGATTATGACGCACTTCTCGATAAGGTGGAGAAGGAGCGTCCCGATCTCAATACGGGCTTCTCGGCGCGGACGTTCTGGAGCTTCGCGGTAAGCTCATGGATTATGAGGCGATGGAGCTGCATATTGATACGGCGACCGCAGAGGATATCAAAAAGACCTTCGGCGATGCAAAAGCCGGCGAAAAAGCGGTGTTTCAAAAGCAGGAGTGGCTCAAAATCGGTGAGATTTATGAGAATCTGAAAAACTACGAGGGCGGCAAATACAAAAAAGGCGAATTGCTTGCTTTCTTCCTTGAGGAAAACGACGCCGAGAACACGGAACTCTTTATTCCCATAGCGGCGGCGCTTTCGGAGGGACAGCGTTACGGACTGATTTTTGTTGGTTTTGAGGAACTGCTCAGCTATGCGTTCACCGACAATGAAAGCTGGAAAAAGGTATACGAAGATTATAAAAACAACTTAGCGGCTCAGGAGAAGCTGTCGGTATATCAGAATATCGACCGCGGTCTGTATAAGGATGACGGCACGGTTGCGCTGACCGGTGCGGCGCAACGCGCGAACAACTCCGCCGACGGTACGACCGGCAGCAAAGATGAACAGACGGATACCTATACCAAGATCACCGCAATAACCTATATTGCGACGGTGGGCGGCGCGACATTAGCGGTTTTTTCAAATTATCTTGCAAACGTGGCTGTCAGATCTGCCGCATACGATGCTTTTCTGGATGAACTTCTTCAGCCGAATATGGATATCATCATGGATGATGATATGTATGAATTGTTTAAGAACGCCATCACCGACGGTGATTTCACAGCGGAATACAGCAGATCGGGCAACGTGTACACGGGAGTCGAGCAGCTGGGGATGTATTCAAGGGCGCGGTTTATGATACGGCTCACAAGGATCATATCGTTCATTACGATGGCGATCGCTGTTGCCGCAGCCGTCCTGACGATCATCGACCTGTGCCGCGATAAGAGCGTAGAGCAGCTCCCGATCCCGAAGTATCTCGTAAACAACTATACCGACCCCGACGGCGGCAGCTACGCGCTCAACTACAAGGCGGTCGCGTGTAACCGTATGGAATATTTCGG
>ONUI01000219.1 GCA_900320995.1 uncultured Eubacteriales bacterium | reverse complement strand
GGTGTGGCGCAGGATATACAGATCGCCGCCGATCTCCTTGACATGACGGCGCTGTTCCACCACAAAGCCGTGGATGGTATCACCAATGTTGTATTTCATATGCTTTCCTTTCTTTAGGAGATTGTATCAGAATGGTAGGGGAGGGGCTTGCTCCTCCCGAAACGTATCATATCAATGTATTCTAAAATGCGAAGCAACTGCGACCTTTCGCTTCGCGAATGTCGTCGTTGACGACACGGGAGGAGCAAGCCCCTCCCCTACATCATTATATCATCTCTTCAACCGCTTCGATCGCGTTCCTCACGCAGTCCTCGCAGGAGCAGAGCATGTGTCCTGTCACCACGCCCTTGAGGTCGATACAGCGTGACGCGCCGCATTTCTCTTCAAAGGATTGGAACAGCTTGCGGCTGATCGGGTTCATGCCGCGTGTCTGCTTGCTGAGGATGCCGAGCACCATTTCCGCACCGATTAATGCGCCGCAGGTGCCCATCATACCGCCCATGCCCGAGCCGAAGGTCGAGCCGAGCATCAACAGAGATTCTTTGTCATAGGGGAGCTTGTCCTCAAAGGCGAGCAGTACCGCCTGACAGCAGTTGTGGGAGCGCTTGAGCGAAGCGCCGAGTTCAGATCGGTTCATCGTATCATTCCTTTATGTATGGGATTAGTATTAGTATCGCTTTCATGTTGCTCATTATCCTACTTTTCTTCTGCGATGTCAACCGTCGTGTTTATTATTTTCTCAAAAACTTTGCACGAAAAAGCACCCCGTCTGTACAAATATCCGAAATCTCGTCGGGATTATTGACACACCGCCTTATCTGGTGTATAAAACCTAATGTAGGGGAGGGGCTTGCTCCTCCCGTGCATGAAACGTTTGCAGAGAAATCCGGGAGGTAATTATGGAAAAACGTGAACAGCTCTATGAAGGTAAGGCAAAGAAAGTATATTTGACCGAAGACCCCGAATGCTATATCGTATCCTATAAGGATGATGCGACCGCGTTCAACGGTCTGAAGAAGGGTACTATCGTCGGCAAGGGCGTCATCAACAATAAGATGAGTAACCTGCTGATGCAGAAGCTCGAGAAAGAAGCCGGCATCCCCACTCACTTTGTCGAGGAACTCAGCGACCGTGAGACCGTGGTCAAGAAGGTTTCCATCGTACCTCTCGAGGTCATCATCCGCAATATCGCCGCAGGCTCTTTCTCTAAGAACTACGGTGTTGAAGAGGGCGTTGTCTTTGATCAGCCCACCATCGAGTTCTCCTACAAGAACGACGATCTCGGCGATCCGCTGATCAACGATTATCACGCGCTGGCGCTCAAGCTCGCAACCCCTGAGGAGATCGAGACCATCAAGAAGTATGCTTTTGCCGTTAACGATTATTTGAAGGCCTACTGGAAAGAGCGCGGCGTTATCCTCGTCGATTTCAAGCTCGAGTACCTGCCGCTTCTGGGATGCCGAGACCAAGGAAAAGCTCGACAAAGACCGCTTCCGCCGCGACCTCGGCGGCGTAGAGGACGCTTATGCCGAGATCATGGGAAGACTGTCATAAGAACTAAGAACTAAGAAATAAGAACTTTTTGGAATAGACAAGCGTTCATGGTATTGTTCATATCGTGAACGCTTTTTTGCTATGAAAAAGATGACAAAGGGCAATTTCGAGTTCTTATTTCTTCTTTATTCGTTTTTAGTTCCCATTACATTTCCGCTTTATTGACTTAAAGTATACGGTGTGGTATAATACGATCGGATAAGTATTTGGAGGGAAAATATGAGAATCGTGATCAAGGTGGGCACCTCGACGCTCGCCCATTCGACGGGACTTTTGAATATCAAGCGTGTCGAGAAGATGTGCAAGGTCATCTCCGACTTGAAGAACGCCGGCAATGAGATCGTGATGGTGTCGTCCGGCGCGATCGGCATGGGTCTGAGCAAGGTCGGCATCCATCGTCGACCCGATGACATCTCGACCCTGCAGGCAGGCGCGGCGATCGGTCAGTGCGAGCTGATGTATGTCTATGACAAGCTCTTCGGCAAGTATAATCACGCGGTCGCGCAGATCTTGATGACCGGCGCGTTCGTTGCGATCGACGACTACGGCAAGAATCTCGACAACACCCTGCACCGCCTTTTGGAGCTGGGCGTGATCCCGATCGTCAATGAAAACGATACCGTCACGACCGATGAGATCGTCATCGGCGACAATGATACACTCGGCGCGATCATCGCCGACCGCGTCGACGCGGAGCTGTTGATTATCCTCTCCGATATCGACGGACTGTATACAGCGAACCCCGCCGTCGACCCCGATGCAAAGCGGCTGGAGGTCATCGAAGAGATCACCCCCGAGATCGAGGCGCTCGCCGGATCGGCAGGCTCCAAGCTCGGTACCGGCGGCATGGTGACAAAGCTCAAAGCGGCTAAGCTGGCGACGGAAAACGGCATCGAGGTCGTGATCGCCAATGGCAGTGATCCGGATATCCTGTATGATATCATGGACGGCAACGCTGTTTGCACTAAATTTGTAGCGAAGAAGTAAAAATATAATAAGGAATTAGGAATGAGGAATTAGGAATTGCGGGCGGACGCTGTCCGCACCTGATCGATAAAGTGAAATGAAACGATTTCGATTCATCCAATAGGAATCAAAAGCCGAAGGTTTTTCCTTAATTCCTAATTCCTAACTCCTAATTCCTAATTAAAAGAAGGGATCTACTATGACGACACATGAACTCTTGGTAAAAGCGAAAGAGGCGAAGGCGCTGCTCGGCGCTGTGGAGCCTCAGGATATCGACCGCGCATTGTTGTTGATGGCGGATAAGCTCGAAGAAAACACCGAGGCGATCCTCAGCGCGAACGCCCTCGATATTGAAGCGGCGCGCGGTAAGATCAGCGATGTGATGATCGACCGCCTGATGCTCAGTGATGAACGCATCAAGGGTATGGCACAGGGTATCCGTGAGGTTGCGGCGTTACCCTCGCCGCTCGGCAGAGTGTTAAAGCACCATGAGCGTCCCGGCGGACTGGTCATCGAACGTGTATCCGTCGCGCTGGGCGTGGTGGCAATCATCTATGAGAGCCGTCCGAACGTCACCTCCGACGCCGCCGCACTCGCCTTGAAGAGCGGCAACGTCTGTGTGCTGCGCTGCGGCAAAGAAGCGCATAAAAGCGCCGCGGCGATCGTCAAAGCGCTCAGAGCGGGTCTCAAAGAGGCGGGGCTGAACGAAGATATGGTGCTGCTCATCGAGGACACCACCCGCGCGAGCGCCAATGAGCTGATGACCGCCGACGGTTATGTGGATCTGCTGATCCCGCGCGGCGGCAAGGGTCTGATCTCCGCTATCGTGAAAAACGCTACCGTGCCCTGCATCCAGACGGGTACCGGTATCTGTCATATTTATATCGACAGCGCCGCCGATATCGACATGGCGCTGAAGATCGTAGAAAACGCCAAATGCTCGCGACCCTCTGTCTGTAACGCCGAGGAGGTGCTGGTGGTCGCCGAGGATATCGCGCAGGAATTTTTACCGAAGCTCAAAGCGCTTCTGGTCGATAACAGAGAGGTCAATCCGGTCGAGCTGCGCCTCGATGAAAAGGCTGCCGCGATCATCGACGGTACCCCCGCGGGTGAGGATGACTTCGACACTGAGTTCCTCGATTACATCTTAGCGGTCAAGATCGTGAAGGATGTGCGGGAGGCGGTCGCCCACATCAACGCCCATTCCACCGGTCACAGCGAGGCGATCGTCACGGCTGATGAGAACGCCGCCGCGATCTTTACGCGCGGTATCGACAGCTCGTCGGTCTATGTCAACGCGTCCACCCGCTTCACCGACGGCGGTGAGTTCGGACTCGGATGCGAGATGGGAATCTCAACACAAAAGCTCCACGCGCGCGGCCCGATGGGTCTCGAGGAGCTGAACACCTATAAATACATTATTACAGGAAGGGGCAATATCAGATGAGTCACAAATTCGGATTCAGCGGGATCGCGAACTTCGGCGCGCATGTTCCGAATATCCGCGCGATCAATTATCGCTTTGGGTTTATCGGCGTCGGCAATATGGGCGGAAAGCGAATATGTTTTCCTCGGCGTCAAGCCCCAGATGATGGCTGAGATGCTCGGCGAGATCAAAAAGGAGCTCGAAAAGCACAAGGATGTGATCCTTGTCACCATGGCGGCGGGTCTGTCCATCAAAACGATCCGCAAGATGGCGGGCGGCGACTATAAGGTCATCCGCATCATGCCTAACTTAGTGGTCGAGGTCGGCAAGGGCGAGATCCTCTATACCACCTCAGAGAACGTCAGCAAGAACGAGATCGGCAAATTCCTGAACCTGATGAAGCATGCGGGTCATCTGACCGGTATGGAAGAGGAAGAGATGGACGCGGGTTGCTCCGTATCCGGCTGCGGCCCTGCTTTTGTCTATAAATTCGTCCGCGGTCTGGCGCAGGGCGGCGTCGATGCGGGCTTGGATGAAGAGACCGCTTTGGCGCTGGCGATCCAGACGGTACGCGGCGCGGCAAAAATGCTGGAGAGCAATGACGCGCCCCTCGACAAGATGATCGAGAACGTTTGCTCACCCGGCGGCAGTACCATCGAGGGCGTCAAGAAGCTCGACGAGGCGAAAATGGAAGAGGCTGTCCGCGACGCTGTCGCCGCCGCTTATCAGCGCAATATCGAATTAGGTAAGACGGAATGAGCATGGG
>ONUI01000221.1 GCA_900320995.1 uncultured Eubacteriales bacterium | reverse complement strand
GACAGCCTTGAGCTGAACTTCCTTCTTCGCGCCGTCAACGGTATATTCCTTAGACCATACGTCGTTCGAGAAGGTCATGGTGTTGTTGGTGTCGTTGCCATTCCAGGAGGTACCGAAGATCGTGGTATCGTTACCGGCTACGATGTAGGTATCGGCAGGCTGAGGAGCCTCGGTGGGCGCCTCTGTAGTCTTGGGGTCAGCTGTAAAGACCGCGGTGTAGGTGACGTCGCCTGTCACGGGCGGCAGATCATCCACGCCGTTCAGGTAGGTGGTGGTGCCGTCGTCCCATGCCGCGAAGGTGTAGGTGTTGTTCGCGTCATCGGGTCTGGTGGGAGCTGCGCCGTCATAGGACGGGAGGGTGTCCTTAGCGACGTTGGTATCTGTTTCAAGCTCTTCACCGTTCCAGTTTTTCCATGTTACGGCGTAAGAAGCCTCGGTCGGAGCCTCGGCAGCCGTGAGCTTATAGAGCTGGATGGGTTGCTGATTCGTGTATGTTGCCGACCTGTAGTATCTGAACTGAGACGCGCCGGTATTGTAGCGCATGATCGCGCCGCCTTCTGAAGTGATCTTGACGCTGCCGTTATCCCACGTGATGATATTGTCAAGCTCCGCTTCACTTTGATCGAGTCCGTTAGTATCGTTGGTTTTGCCAATATACTTGCCGCTTGCAACTTTGATGGAGTAGTTGCCGGTGCCTTCAATCTTAGCGATCGTGACTGTAGCGGCAGCGGTTGTAGCATCGTAATCGATATTACCGTCGCTGACTCCGAATTCAGCTTGTAGAATATTGGCTCCCTGAGCCAGATTAGCCGCGCTGTCGAACACCTTATTTGCTTCGCCGTCAACCTCATAGACAACAAGGTACTCGCCTGACCAGTCTGTGGGCTCGGAAGTTACCTTAACGAAGGTATACTCGAGTGATTCAGTCGGGGCAGCAGCCTCGGTCGCGGGCTCGGTCGGAGCGGGGTCGTCACCGGCTGTGAGCTTATAGAGCTGGATGGGTTGCTGATTCGTGTATGACGCCGACTTGTAGTATCTGAACTGAGAAGCACCGGTATTGTAGCGCATGATCGCGCCGCCGGCTGAAGTGATCTTGACGCTGCCGTTATCCCACGCGATGGTATTGTTAAGCGCCGATCCACTTTCATCGATTCCGTTAGTATCGTTGCTTCTGCCAATATACTTGCCGCTTGCTGTTTTGATGGAGTAGTAGCCGGTGTCTTCAATCTTAGCGATCGTGACTACAGCGGCAGCGGTTGTATCGTCGTAATCGATATTACCGTCGCTGACTCCGAATTCAGCTTGAAGAGTATTAGCTCCCGTAGACAGATTAGCCGCGCTGTTGAACACCTTGTTTGGTTCGTTATTAACCTCATAGACAACAAGGTATTCGCCTGACCAGTCTGTGGGCTCGGAAGTCACCTTAACAAAGGCTTTTTCCGCCGCGCTCGCCGAAGCGATCGGAACGACTGTAAATAAACTGAGCACCATCAGAATCGATAACAAGATACTGACGGGCTTTTTGATTTTTTGCATCATGAAAGAATTCCTCCTTAAAAAATTGTAGGCTGAGATTGCCACGTCGTCGTTCGCTTTGCGCGGTAGGCATATCCGGTTGGTATGCCTTGACCTTGCTCCGCGACTCCTCCTCTCCCTAACACGACCGTGTATTTCTCATTCATACCGGACATTGGCTCGGTCTGTCGTAGACATGAGCCAAGCAAAGGAAAACAAGAGTTAACATAATCGGTTGAGATTGCAACGTCGTCGTCGTTCGCTTTGCGCGGTAGGCATATCCGGTTGGTATGCCTTGACCTTGCTCCGCAACTCCTCCTCTCCCCAACACGCGGGGCGTATCGGGGACCCCGATTAATGGAGCCTCGCAATGACAATTTATGTCATAGGTTGAGATTGCAACGGCGGCCTTCCCCTCGGGGGGGAAGGCTTAGTCTGTAGAAAAACCTTTCCAGCCCCCTCTGACGGACACGCATGTCACGGGGGCGCTGCATCTTTTCCAGCCCCCTCTGACGAGGGGGCAGCAAGATGACTTGATGTATGGGAGTCTTTTTTTACCTGCGGGGGAGAGATAACGCAACTGTATAATAGCATACAAACGCATGACTCAATACTGTGAGTAATGATACTGATTATGCGGCTTGAGTCAATCATCGGTGTGTTACTGTAATGCTTCGTTATCTCTCCCTCCGAGCTCGCGCGCGAGCCCACCTCCCTCGTCAGAGGGAGGATGATAGACGTACTGTCCCTGACTAATGTACTTTTTCGACAAGCTGTGCCTTCCCCTCGGGGTGCCCCCGTTGGGGGAATGTCCGCAAAGCGGAAAAGGGGAGATTCCCCTGTTAGGGGAAATGTCCGCAGCGCGGACAAAAGGGTCGGCTGTCTTCGCAGAAGAAGCCGCTTCCGGCGAGGAGAAGGCTATTCCCTCGCAATGACGATATGACAAAATAAAAACACAGGCGCAGAGATACCGCGTCTGTGTCAGTTCATCATGATCCTATTGAAAAAGGGCGCACGAAAATAAGCGAAGCTATTCGCTGATGAATAACCTGTCGCACCGCAGCAGGGTGCTATACAAGTACAGTCCATTCTCATCGCCGTGATAAGCCCTTTCGTTACATTGTATATATACAATTAACAATTCAACTATAATTATACACAAAAAGCATAAAGTATAATTGCATAATAGAAAAAAGAGGTTCCATTTCGGAACCCCCTTAAAAAATAATCGATAGCGTGATATCAGACAAAATATCATTTTCATAGAATCGATCTCTTGCGTAATCAAAACGACGCCGTATCGCGTTTATGCTTTTGGTTTTCTGTATTCTGCTTTGCCGAAAGCAATGATCATCGAGAATACGCTCGGCAGAAGAATGATACCCACCTTGAACGCAAATCCCTTTCCGAAGCAATCGCACAGCTTGACGGCGTGGATCACGGCGGATGTCACGGTGATGACCGCAACAGGGATACCGAACGCGATATCGATCCACTCCGGTATCGCCGTAAGCCCTAAGAACACGGATTCGATCACCCATGCGATGACCTCCAGAATGAACCAGATGTGGCTCATTCCGACGATTTTATGCGATACATAAACATCATATACAGGAATCAGGGCTTTCCATCCCTTCTCCCCCGCTTTTTGAAAGATCCCCCATTCCGCGGTCACTTCCAGTACAAACCAGATGATAACCGCGACGATCAGGATGATCGCCCATACTGCTAAACTATTCTCGTCCACATTCAATCTCTTCATAGGGTGCCGCACCATCGGAATTCTTTATGCTCACCCTGTATTATTTGATTATTCCTCGTTATCGTCGGCTGTCTGAGGCTCCTGCCGTACAGCCTCCTCACCGATTTCATCGGATTGCTCCGCGGCTCCCTTTGCCCTTGCCGCGCGCGCTTGGCTCTTCTTTTGCAGCCACGGCACAAAGCGTTCATCATAGATGAAGGTCAGGATCGCCGCCACCGGGATCGCCAACAGGATGCCGATAATGCCGAACAGGTTGCCGCCAACCGTGATCGCGATCAACGTCCACACCGGAGCCAGACCGATGGAGCTGGAGAACAAGCGGGGCTTGATCACATAGGCGTCCAAGATCTGGATGCCGATCGTGAAGATCAGGAACCACAGCGCGTAGGACGGCTTGACCAATACGAGCACCAGCGCGCCGATCGCGCCGCCGATGATCGGGCCGAAGGTCGGAATCAGGTTCGCGACTCCGACGACAAACGATACCAGCGGTACATACGGCATACCGAGGATCAGCATAAAGATCGCGTTGGAGCCGCCCACGATCATCGCGTCGATGATATTACAGCCGATATACTGGGTAAAAATATCATGGCAGCGGTTCCAAAAGCGCGTGTTGCTTTCATAGCGCTTGGGTGTGAGGATCGCCTTGCGCAGTCTTTGCAGACCGTTGAGCAGATATTTCTTGCTGAACAGAATATACACCGCGAGGATAACGCCGATAACGATATTGAGAAGCACGGTGCCGATATCCTTGGTGGTGTTGAGGATAGACGAAAGATTGTTGGACAGGTTGTTGACAAAATCACCGAGCCAATTCCTGACAGACGCCTCGATCGCGGACAGATCGATATGCAGACCGAAGCCAAGAGAATTGACATAATCGACTGCTTTTTCGATGGTGGCATAGTAGGTATCGGCGTTGTCAATCAGCATAGAGATACTGCTGATCAGATTAGGGATCAGCGTGCCGATAAAGACGGTGATGAGCGTCAGCACCAACACCAGCGCGATCACAGCGGATAAAGTACGGCGCATGCTCTCTTTTTTCATTTTAGCGAAAACCTTTGTTTCGAAAAACTTGGCGACAGGGTCGATGATGTACGCCAGGATCAAGCCGATGATGACCGGCGCCAGCACCCTGGTCACCCCTTCAAAAAAGCCGGA
>ONUI01000222.1 GCA_900320995.1 uncultured Eubacteriales bacterium | reverse complement strand
ATTTGTGAAAATGCACAAGAAAATTGTAAATTTTTCGATAATATGCGGCACATCTTCCTTGACATCGGCAGTAAAAATATAGATAATATATCTATGGAAGTATTGTCTATGGGCATGTCCGATGATTATGCCGAGGCGATACGCTGCGGCGCAAACATGATCAGAGTCGGATCGGCTCTGTTCGGCAAGCGCAATTATCAGATTTGATAAAGGCTCCCTTTGGGAAAGGGAGCTGTCACCGTATGGTGACTGAGGAATTGTATAAATGTTTGAGCTGAATACGATTCAGCGAGACACCTTAGTTTGAAACAGAAACCAAATGAACCATAGGAGGAAACCAAAATGGCAGGATTTGTAGACAAATTCAAGCGCATGTGGGATGCGCCGGATGATGAGTACGAATACAGCGATTATGATGATTACGAGGGTAAGAACGACAGAAACAGGGACAGAAGAGCAGACAGAGACAGTGATGCCGAGCCCCGCTCCCGCCGTTCTTCGGCGCGTTATGATAACCTCGATGACATCGACCTGTCGTCCCGCGATACGACCCGCCGCAACAAGGTAGTCAACATCAGCGCTACCGCCAAGCTCTCCGTGGCACTCTTCAAGCCCGAGCGCTTCGGCGAGGAGACCCGCAATATCGCGGACGAGCTGATCAAGACCCATACCGTTGTTTTGAATCTGGAGAACACCAATAAGGATATGGCGCGCCGCATCATCGACTTCTTGTCGGGCGTCGCGTACGCGAACCGCGGTAAGATCAAGAAGGTAGCCACCTCTACCTTTATCATCATCCCGAACAATGTCGACCTCACCGGTGACGATCTGCTCGATGAGCTTGAGCACAGCGGCGTATACTTTTAAGTGATCGCGGAAGATAAGCTCCTGCTTGACAAGGCGTATGACGCGATCCATCTTGCCGAGCGCAGGAACATCCCCCGATTTCTGGGCTTTCTCAATGAGCATGAAAGCCTGTATCTCAGACAACATCTCCCCAAGAGCACCGACGTCGCCTTTTACGGCGGCTATCCCGACGCCGTTCGCCTGATGATGGGCGCCGCGGCTGAGGAGGAGAGCTTTCCGATCACGGCGCTGGAGTTCACCTATCGTGAGCAGGACGATCTGCGGCACAGGGATTTTTTAGGATCGCTGATGGCGCTGGGCATCCGCCGCGATATGCTGGGAGATATCCTGACAGGCAAGGGCAGGACGGTGATCTTTGTCCGTGACGACATCGTGCCTTTTCTCCTGTCCTACGTCGATAAGATCGGCAGGGTAGGGGTGAAGGTCGTATACGCGGACGCGGATGATCTTCCGATCCCCGACGATATCGAAGAACTGATGTTCACACTCAGCTCTCTTCGACTCGATGCGTTTGTCGCTGCCGCCGCGCATCTGTCGCGCGACAAGGCGGCGCGGCTGATCAAAAACGAACTGGTGATGGTCGATCACGTCACCGATACAGAGGTGTCATCTTTTCTCAAAGAGGGGATGACGATCACGATCAGGAAATACGGTAAATTTGTTTTGACCGAGCTGCGCGGTACCTCCAAAAAAGGAAAACTGCGTGTCGCGGTCAAGCACTACAGATAAGGGATAAGGATCGTCATGGCGGTCAGTCGCCGATATGCGATCCCAACCGATCAAAAAATGGAAACCAAGGATAGGAGTGTTTACTATGTTAACAATTGACGAAATCAGAGAAGTCAGCTTTCGCCGTGCAGGCAAGAACGGTTATAACGCAGCGGATGTAGACGAATTCATCGACGATGTCACCGATACCGTCGAGCAGTTATTGGCAGAGAAGAACGATTGCCTGCGCAAGATGGATATCCTGGCGGGCAAGATCGAGCAGTACCGCGAGGACGAGGAGACCGTCCGCAACGCCCTGCTCACCTCTCAGAAGCTCAGCGATACCAAGATCAGAGAAGCGCAGGATAAGGCGGATTATCTCATCAAGTCCGCCGAGAGAAGGAGCCGTGCGATCCTCACCGAGGCTGAGATGGCTACCGAGCGCGAGAAAGATAAGTTCGAGGCGCTCCATGCCGAGACCGCAAAGCTGAGATCAGAGATCATCGCGCTGTACAAAAAGCACCTCGCCATGGTCGAAGAAATGCCCAAGGAAGAGGACGTCAAGGCGAAACGCGAGGAGCTCGATCAGAAGTATCCCTTTGAGCCGGTAGAAGATATGATCAAGACTCCTGTCGATGATGTCGAAGAGGTCGCCGAGCAGTCTGCTCCTCAGCCCGAAGCTGCTGCCGATGACGCAGACGTCAAGATCCGCCCCGAATTAAAGCGCGAAAGACATGATAAGTTCGACAAGCTGCAGTTCGGCGACAACTACGACGTTGAATAATTAAGTGATATTACCGCCTTCCCCTTGAGGGGAAGGTGTCACCTTTAAGGTGACGGATGAGGTGGAAACCTGTCCGAGTCATCAATAAATGTTATGAGGTGGGAGCGTTTCCACCTCATCCGACCTTTTCGGTTCCTTGTGAACCGAAAAGCCCACCTTCCCCTCAAGGGGAAGGCTTTGGATTGCGTCACCTTTCCTATGGTGCTCTCAACCGATTAAAATATAATTTGGAGTGTATGTGAAGATGTCCCAGGATTATAATTTGACCCTGAATCTCCCCAAGACCGAATTTCCCATGAGAGGCGGTCTGCCCAAGGCGGAGCCCAAGACGCTCGAGCGCTGGGAAGAGGAGAAGGTCTATGACAAGCTGATCGAGAAGAACGAGGGCAAG
>ONUI01000223.1 GCA_900320995.1 uncultured Eubacteriales bacterium | reverse complement strand
GGCTCGTGCGTGTCTCGGAAGATCAGTATACGACTCGAATCGTTTCTGATTCGCTTTTTCAGTTTATTGGACTTGGTATAAGTTTTGAAGTTCACCGTAGATCAGCTCCTGTTTCATGAACGAAACGAGGGCGGACATCGCTTCATCTGCCTTCTGCGATGTCTTTGGCATATGGATTCATCATGACCTCTCTCTCAAAATATAGAATATATGTACGAACCTTCCTATCTAAATATATCCTGTACCGAAGATAGACTGCAAGAGAATACCTTCGCTACAGGATACTTTCATCTCTCAACTAACCTTCATTTATTCGCTATCACGTATTCAATTATGATTCAGCTTATGTGTCACGCAAACCGCGACACCCTGGATCTGCAGATCCTCGGGATAGATATCAGGATAGGTCTCTTTATCCTCGTTGCAGGAGCGGAGGATATACCGTCCGTCTTCTTTGATAAGCTGCTTCAAGTTGTTCTTGCCTTCGTATAAAGCAACGACATAATCGCCGTCATTTGCACTTTTTTGCTGTCTGACAATGACATAATCTCCGGAGTGGATACCCGCGTCGATCATGGATTCACCCTTTGCGATCAACGCAAAGAAGTTACCCTTGCCAACAATGCTCTCAGGCATACGGATGTACTCGATGACCATCTCTTCCTCTTCCTGACCTTCACCGCAGGCGACATAACCGAGGACTTTCATGTACTTCGAGGGGCTTTCCATTTCTGTCTGTGCGGTACTGATATTCCTTCTGCCGTTGTATACGATCTCACCGCGCTCTTTCATATCGGTCAAACAGCGGTGAACGGTAGAAACAGAAATACCCGTTCCTGCTGTAATATCTCTGACAGACGGATACTTGCTCTGCTCCGCATAGTACTGATTGACATAGTTGTAAATGATAGAATACCATTCGGGATTTCTTCGTGCCATTAAGATGACCTCCATCATGATGGAAACGTAGTGTTTCAATGATGGTAACAGTATAACATCGGATTGAGAATTTGTCAATAGATTTAGAAACAAAATATTTCTATTTGTTTCAACTCGTCCGTTTTCTTTGTTGGTACTATAAATAGCGTAATCTAATCCTCATGATCTGATGAAGGTTAGGTTGCGCTGTTTCTTTTTTTATGGCATAGTAATTTTTGACCCGCTCTCGGGCACTAATCCCTCTCACAAATCGTGTGTGGGTACGCGTCCTTTTTCCTATTATCACTCCAACGCCTGTATATAAACGCGAGCAGCGGGGACGACTAACGTGTCATCTCCGCTGCTGTGTATCTGCGTATATTTCTGTTGCCATCCTAACGCCAAGCTTGAAACCACTCGATGTAGGCGTCCTTCTCAGACAGAGCGATCAAGGATAGCTGGCAGTTCTCGATCTGCTCCAGCTTATCTTTCTGATGCTCTGTCGTGAGCATAGATAGCAGTCCATCAAGCAATTTCGCTATTTCTGACAGCTTTTTCTTTGTATCTCCGCTCTGCCTGTACTCGCTCGGATTGATATTTCCGAAATAGAAGTTTTCTAACGTGGTCATGGCATTGCGCCTCCTTCAAGCACAACACAATACCACAGAAAACAATAAAGTCAAGTGAATGATCAATAAATATTTCAGGTACAATACGAAGCGGAGATCGTGATCCAGCAAGCAGCAAATCACTTTGATCAGCTTGGTCTGAAAAGCTGCCTATGGTCAAATCACTTCGTAAGCGATACGTCGATCTTTTGGCTCAAAGCCGAAAGTGACAAGATTGAAAAAACAAAATTTATCACGGCATCGCTTGTTCATCCTGATTCTCAGCCTGAGGAGGGTTGAGAAGTTGAGGGCAGGGATATTCCTGTTCTTTATACAATGTCAAAGTAAACGCCAGTAAACTACTGAATAGTAAGCTGTCTATCGTATGAATTCCTGCATGATGATAACGAATTATCTTAAATGAATCATCGCTCTCTCGCCCTCGTACTCATCATCAGGGTTTACGCCGGAGGTAAGGATGACGTCTTTCGTTTCGAATTCGATAACTTCCAATTCTGTACGCTCATATTTTTCATTTGGCCCTCCTTATCTGCCGAAATAGGTGTTTGCCGCCTGATTATAGCGGTAGGTCGCAGCGACCAGTTCCTTTGTCTCAGGCTTGACCTTGTCGGACTCTAAGCAGCGCTTGACATAATCGAGCACGGCATAATCATAACTGTTCGTGCCGATCGAGAACGTATAGGCTACATCCAGATCAGCGGCAGCGACACCCTTCTTTTCAAAATAGATCTCGTTGCCCTTTTTCGTATAGCCGACCTTCACACCGTCAAAGGTGATATTGTCCTTCACCAAATCAAAAGTGTCCTGATCGGTGATCGTGTAATAATGACGGATCGAGGTCTCGGTCAGATAGACGATGGTAGTGCCGGTGTACTCCAAGCCGTAGGAGCTCAGGTTCTCGGTCATATTGCTCATGGTCGAGGCGATATCCGAGGCGTTCACTGTATCGGTGAAATAATCCGTTCCGCCGTTTGCGAGAGCGTCGGTGTTGCGGTCAAAGGTTAGCTGCGCCTTTGAGCCGTAATCGAGCATGGTTTTGACGAAAGTGACAAGCTGATCATACTTTTCCTCTCCCTTTTCCGCGATATATTTCGTTCTGAAATCATCGCTCGTTAGGATGGTATCGGCATAGTTCTTAACGGAGTAGGTATCTGTTTTGATAACTTCTCCGCCGATTGAAAGCGTCGCGGTGACGTCGTATGTCATCTCGGCGACAGCTACTTTACAGGTCGCCTTGTATCCACAGGCATATTTATCGTCAGCTGACAAGGTAACGGAGGAGGTTTTCTCCGTCCCGTTAACAGTCCATGCAAAATCGACCTTTGCGCCGTCGGCGATCTCCCGATCAGTCAGATCGAGATAGAAGTTCACGCCGATATCGCCGTTCAGACTCAAGCTGTGACCGACAAAGTATTCTCTGTCTGTTTCCTTTGTATCGGTATAGGTCCTGCCGTTCATCTCAGTTGTCGCGGTATAGGTGATCTTTCCCGTCTGCTTTTCACTCGTGACATTCGCATCAACGGTTTCCTGATGCTTGCAGCGTGAATCAGTACAGGTGAAGGTCGCCGTTGCCGAGCTATGATCATCCGCCCAGCTCCATGCGGGATTGCCGTAGATGTGGGCGTCGGTGAAGATATAGTCGACGTGTTGGGCACTGAACGAAGCAGAACTGAACTTAGAAGCGTGCTTGATTCGCAAGGAGACAACGTCATGGTTAAAGATTTCACTTCCGACTGTGATCATTCCTTCGTAGTCGAGCTTGACGTCGAATTTTATAGTCGCCGGGTCCGTTCGCCCAAGAAAACGCGTAATTTCCGATTTTATTCAGCCCCGAGGTATCGCCCGTGACCTCCGTAACATAAAGGACATAGAAGGTGTAAGGGCGGATCTCGGTAATGTTCTCATTCAGCACCAGACTGAACTGTGTCTTACCCGACTCATACAGGCGATTATTGTCGTTATTCCCCAGTATGGTGATCGGCTTGCCGTTAAAGGTCTTGGGGATAACCAGCTCACTGTCGATCTTAGGACCGGTATAGTAGGTGATCTGGTAGGTGTCGTCGGAGCGTAGCATGAAATCAAAGTAAGAGAGGGTCACGTCGTCGAGCTTCTCTCCGATAGTGCCGTCCTCAGTTATCGAGAAGGGCTCTCCGTCGACCTCGACATACTCGATATTTCCGAGCCGGTATGCGCCGCTTTCGTCGATATACGGTTCTCTGGCGGGGATGACCGGAGAAAACTCCGCGCTGACCGTAACGTCGCTTTCGGGCATATTGAAGCTCGTGTAATATGTCTCGACGTTTTGAGTTTCATCTGCGGGTGTGACCGACCAAGAGCCTAATACATAACCGCTCTTCGGCGTTATGGTAAGGTCTACTCTGTCATATGCGCGTGAGGTGCTCTTATCGGCAGCGATTGTCCCGTAGGAGCTATCCGTAATCGTGATGTCCCAAAGGATCTTGGTGCTATGCGACGCCGTATATGTTGTTCCGTTGAAAACACAGGTTGCTGTTGAAGTTCTGATATTATCCTTATCTTCGTAGCTTACCCTTGCGTCCGCATACTGAACATCGGCGCAGCCCTCATCCGTGCATCTAAAGACAGCCGTGGCGTTCTTGTAGTCATCTAACCACTGCCAGTTCGGCTCGCCGTAGTGATGTGCGATATAAGGGGTGAGCGTCTTGCCGCGCATTGTTGATACCTGTTCGCCGCTCAGAGTACCGGTATAGATGTTTGTACCGTCCGTCAAAGACTGACTCTGAACGATTTTAACAGTGCCGCAATTGGTGAAAGCATCGATTTTGATACGATCCGACATATCGCTCCAACCGAGCAGGATATCGCCGCTGTTCCTGATCTCGTTGATATGAACCGCTCCTCAGGTGAGGCTTACGCCACCTGCTGCTTCAAGGAGCTTTACAAGATATACCGAGTTCGCGTATTTGCGCGCTCCGGCAGAAGCCTGCAGGATGATCGGGCTGCGAAGTTCCGCAGCGGCGTCGGTAATTCCCTGAACGATTTCCATATTGTTGATGTTGAACGCGCCGATCG
>ONUI01000224.1 GCA_900320995.1 uncultured Eubacteriales bacterium | reverse complement strand
TACTCCAACGCAGGTCATAACTATCCGTATATCCTGTCCGACAAGCTGACCGCGCTGAATACGGAAAACGGGATCATGGCAGGCTCGTTTGAGGATGTTGCATTCCCCGAATACACGGTCAAAATGAAACCCGGCGACTGCCTGTTCATGTATACCGACGGTGTGACGGAAGCAGAAAACAAAAGCGGCGAGCTGTTCGACGAAACGCGGCTGGAGGAAGTTTTGCTGAAAAACAAAGCCTGCTCTGCCGATGATCTGCCAGGCGCTGTTACGGCGGAGATCAACGTCTTTGCCCAAGGCGCAGAGCAATCGGACGATATGACGATGCTGACGCTCCAAATCAAGCCCGACTTGATTCGTCAGCTTCCGGCGCTTTCGTAGGCTCTTATGCCTCTGTGCCAGACCGCGATCCCGGCTCCCATCAGCACTGCAGAGGCTAACACGGGCATCCCCAGATTGAACAGCGGATTTTCACCCTTGAGGATAAACAGCGCCGGATAGTAAGAGGTCAGCGCAAAGGGAATGATATAGGTGATGACATTCTGTACAAGGCGGTTATAGACCGTTGCCGGGTACTTTGCGAAGTCGCTGAACGTGTAAAACATATAGATAACATTGCCGCTGCGCTTTGCCCAGAATGCGACCGACGCCGTAATGGTTTTGACGCCCGTAAAAATCAGCGTTACAAAGGGAATGATGGCAATGAAAGCAAGCACCCTGAAAACGTCCCAATCCGCATGGATGCCGGGCACAGACGCACAGACAAGCGCAATGCCCATGATCAGCTCGCCGAGGGCGTCGATCTGAACCTTCTCCACCAAAACGTGAAAGTAGGTGTTGACAGGACGTGTCAGGTATTTGTCAAAGTCGCCCTTTCTGACGATAAAGAAGCCGATCGACCAAAGGTTGTCAAAGAAAAAGTGGTCGATCCCCTTGGGGATCAGCGACATTCCGTAGATGAACACCACCTCGTTGACGCTCCAGCCCGCAAGGTCGGGAATTTGCCCGAAGATGATCCATAAGAACATCAGATTGGAAAGCTGAACCAGGAAAAAGCCGATGACGCCGACAATGAAATCGCCCTTGTACTCCATCATTCGCTTGAATTCCTGTGCCATAAATATGCGGTGGATCCGCAGCATTCGTTTGATATTTTTCATAGCGTCAACCTCCCTGTGATGAGAGCCGCTTGACCGAGATCCTCCAAAGCAGCTTGGAAAGCCCGAAAAAGAACAGCACCCAAAACATCTGCAAGCCGATATAGTACAAAAGCTGCAGCCCCGTGTACTTTCCCATATAAATCATGACGGGCGTGTAATTGAGCGACGCGAACGGCAGGAACAGAAACACCTTTTCCAGCACGCCGGGCAAAAACGAAAGCGGAACGACCGCGCCCGACAAGAAGCCGACGACGACGTTTTTCATCATATTCGCGCCCCAAAGGTACTTGATGACAAAGGCGGTAAAGCCAAAGCAGATGTTAAAATAAAAATTGATCAAATAAGCAAGCGCACAGCTGAAAAGGTACAGGATCAGGCTCAGCACGTTAAACTGAAACACGCCGCTCAACACGGTGCGTATGACCTCGACGGTGACGATCATCGGCGCCGCGATCGCGATCTCGGTAGGCAGCTTGTTGCCCAGCTCCTGAAACAAAAAGGTCGCGTTATAGCTTACGGGCTTGATCATCCGCATGATGATCGAGCCGTCGCGGATCTCCTCCCCTACCACATAGGCGCCGTCACTTGCGATAATGGTTCCCGTCAGGAACATCAGCACGATGTAGACGATCATCTGCGGCATGGTAAAGCCGTTCATGGAGTCCTTGTCACCCGAGCTGTAGACCGCCGCCCAGATAAAGTACGTCACAAAGCAGGAGAGCGCTTCGCCGAGCATGAAAAAAATCCAATTGACGCGGTAGGTCGCTACCTCCTGCATACCGGCGTTGACGAACGGCAGGTAGATTTTAAGCTTGCGTTTCATCACAGCGCCTCCTGCCCGTAAAGTCTGCGGATGATCTCCTCGATGTCGGCATCCTTGACGCTGATATCATTGACGCTGACCTTGTCCAGCGTGTAGGACAGAATATCCGATACCGGCACGGCGGCGCTGTTGAACCGAACCTTCACCACGTTGCCCTCGGTTTCCACGCTGACATCCTCTTCGCCGAGATCGAAATGCTTTGCATATTTCAAAACAGCGGCGGCGTTTGCAACGCCCGGTTCAAACGCAAGCTCACGGATCTGTCCATACTGCGCCTTCAAACCGGCGATCGAACCGTCGAACACCTTTGTGCCCTTGTCGATCATAACGATCCGTTTTGAAAGCTGCTCAATGTCCGCAAGGTCGTGGGTGGTGAGGATGACGGTGGTTTTTTCATGACGGTTGATGTGCTCGATCGCCTTGCGGATGTTGTCTTTGACCACCACGTCAAGACCGATGGTCGGCTCGTCGAGAAAGAGCACCTTTGGGCTGTGCAGCAGCGAGGCGGCGATATCCGCCCTCATGCGCTGACCAAGCGAAAGCGTCCGCACGGGGTTGGCGATAAATTCCTCCAGCTCCAGCACCTCGTTGAGAAACGCCATGCGCTTTTTGTAGCTGTCCTCGGGAACCTCGTAGATCTCCTTGAGCACGCCGTAGGTTTCCCTGAGCGGCAGATCCCACCAGAGCTGCGTTCGCTGTCCGAACAC
>ONUI01000225.1 GCA_900320995.1 uncultured Eubacteriales bacterium | reverse complement strand
CGATCCACCTGATCGAACTCGCCCTCGGGATAGATATGCTTGACGCCCAGCTGATAGCCGTACGCCTTGCCGATGGAGCCGTTCTCATCCGCCCAGCTGTCCCAGATATGGCTCTTGAGCTCATGGATATTGTTGCTCTTCTTCTGCCAGATCCACAACAGCTCGTCGATACAGCTCTTGAAAAAGACCTTGCGGAGCGTCATGATCGGGAACTCCTCACTGAGATCATAGCGATTCACCACACCGAACTGCTTGATCGTATGGGCAGGAGAGTGATCGTCGCCCCAGTACGGGCGCACGTTCATCCCCTCGTCGGAAAAGCCGTTTTCGATAATATCCTTACAATTCGCGATAAAACGCTCGTCAGCATAGCTCATACTCATCCATCCTTTTTCTATCAGTTGAGATCGGGCGCGCACGCCGTTATCTCGCAATGACAATTAGAAAATCACTGTGTACATTATACGGTTTAGGGGGGTAAATGTCAATCTTGTATTTTACCCCCTATTCATAGTATAATAGTGGTGCGGAAGATCAGATAACGTAGTTTTTCACAACGCAAAGATAGAAAAAATAACGCTTCTGCCACACGGTACGTCGACAAGCGCCGTACCCTACCGCGCTTTACTGATAGGAGCATTTATGAGCAAGAACCTTTCCCCCATCGTCGAGCCGCTCCTTAATTGGTTCGATCAAAACAAAAGAGAATTACCGTGGCGACGGGACAAAGAGCCGTATCATGTCTGGATCTCCGAGATCATGCTGCAGCAGACGCGGATCGAAGCCGTAACGAGCTACTACGCGCGGTTTTTAGACGCCCTGCCCGATGTGGAGCATCTGAGCAGGGTCGATGACGACGCGTTGATGAAGCTGTGGGAGGGGCTGGGCTATTACAGCCGCGCCCGCAACCTGAAAAAGGCGGCGATCGTCATCATGGAGGAGTACGGAGGGGAGTTTCCGCAAGCCTTTATCGAGCTGAAAAAGCTCCAGGGGATCGGAGAATACACCGCGGGCGCGATCGCGTCCATCTGCTTTGATGAAAAAGTCCCCGCCGTGGACGGCAACGTCCTGCGCGTCATCGCGCGTGTGCAGGGCAGCCGAGATAATGTCCTGTTGCCGCAGACGAAAAAGTCCGTCACCGAACAACTGCGAAAGATCATGCCGCAGCGTGCGGGCGCGTTCAATGAGGCATTGATGGAGCTGGGCGAGCTGGTTTGCCTGCCCAATGGAGCGCCGCTGTGCGATAGCTGTCCGCTGAAAGAACACTGCACCGCATTCAAAAAAGGGCTGACGGAGCAGATCCCCGTGCGCGTCAAAAAGATGAAACGTCGGCGTGCCGACAAATCCGTCTTTATGATCACCGATCCGGACGGAAGGATCGCCATCGAGAAGCGCCCCGATACAGGGCTGCTGTCGGGGATGTACCAGCTCCCGAATGTCGAGGGCTTTCACACCGACGATGAACTGAAAGAGATCCTTCAAGAGTGGAAGTCAGCACCGATCGACATCGTGTTCACCAAAGAAGCGAAACACGTTTTTACCCACATCGACTGGTATATGAAGGCGTATCATGTGACCGTCGAAGAGCATCATGATCGCTTCATCTGGGTGACGGAGGACGAGTTGAAAAACAGCTATCCCCTGCCCACCGCCTTTCAAAAATTGCTGTAAAAAACGCACCCAATCGGGTAAATGAAACTCAGTACACCCCCTCTGACGAGGGGGAAAGCGAGCAGAGCTTTAAAAAAGATCGCCGCTTATGTTCGCGGGGGAGAGATAACGCAGCGTTACAGTAACTTTGAAACGCCTGCCTCAATACTGTGCACAGTGATACTTCAACGGCGGCTTGAATCAGAATACGATTTGTTACTACGATGTTTCGTTATCTCTCCCCTGCCGGTTTAGCCTTTCATTCTTTATCATAAGTCACGTTCGGCAGCCCCCTCGTCAGAGGGGGCTGAAAATGTTGTGCGAAACCTATGACACACTTTCCATCAGAGCAACATCATTTTCAGCAAACTAAAAACGCACCCGAGCGGGTGCGTTTTCCTGTTTCATTAAACTTTCAGTTCGTCCTCGATGATGTTCGCGGCGTTCTCGAACCAGTCGCCGACAAACAGCTCGACGGTGCCGGTATCGACCGACTTCGCCAGATCGGGATCGATCGGCACCTTCGCGAGCACGCGGGTGCCGTATTCCTCAGCGATCTTGTCAATATGACTGTCGCCGAAAATCTTATGCTCCTTCCCGCAGTCGGGACATTGGAAGTAACTCATGTTCTCGACAAGGCCGAGGATCGGAACGTTCATCAGCTCCGCCATCTTGACCGCCTTGCTGACGATCATGGAGACCAGCTCCTGCGGAGAGGCGACCACGATGATGCCGTCCAGCGGAATGGACTGGAACACGGTCAGCGGTACGTCGCCGGTGCCGGGGGGCATATCGACGAACATGTAGTCGACGTCCTTCCAGATGACCTCCGACCAGAACTGCTTGACGGTGCCGGAGATCACGGGGCCGCGCCATACGACGGGGTCGGTGGTGTTCTCCAACAGCAGGTTGACAGACATGATGTCGATGCCGGTCTTGGTGGTCTCGGGGATGATGCCGAACTCATTGCCCTTGGCACGCTCGGTGATGCCGAACGCCTTCGGGATGGACGGGCCGGTGATATCCGCGTCCAA
>ONUI01000226.1 GCA_900320995.1 uncultured Eubacteriales bacterium | reverse complement strand
GCCGCACCCGTGGATGTTTCCGAAAACGATGGGTCAAGTGCCGAAAAGCCGGAGAAAAAATCCTTTTGGAATGAGAACAAGGTCGAGATCATTGTGGCGATCCTTCTCGGCGTGACCGCGCTGCTGACAGCGTGGGCTTCGTGGATCGGATCCCTGCACGGCGGCATCCAGGCGATCAACTTCACCAAGAGCAACAATACGTCTTCACAGGCGACTTCCGCGTATAACCTCGGTTTACAGATGTTTCTTTCCGACATTATGACATGGAACACGATGATGGATTATTCCTTTGAAATGGCGATGGCGGAATCTGACGGCAATCAGGAGAAGGTGGATCTCATCAATGAAAAGCTCAAAACATATACGGAACAGAACGCGAGCGATATCCTGATGGAGGGTATCAAATGGATGAAGGACAACGATGAGGACAGTCCGTTCAAAATGCCGCAAATCACCGAGAAGTATTTTACGGACGCCGAAGAGAAGTCCGAGGAGGCGAGAGACCTGCTCAAAGAGGGTCAGAATGATAACGCGCGCGGCGACGCCTATAATCTCGTGAGCGTCCTCTACTCGCTGGTGCTGTTCCTGCTCGGTATCGTCGGAATCTTCAAGCGGCTGCCGAACCGTATCGGCGTTTTGTCGATCGCTTTAGTCATTCTGATCGGCGCTTTGATCTATATGCTGACGATCCCGCTGCCGACAGGCTTCAATATATGGAACTATATCGGATTGAGGTAAAGATCCGATCTGAATAAAAAGAAAAAACCGGAGGTAAAAATTCAAATGAAAACAATCAAAAAGTGGCTATTGCCGTACAAACAGGCGCTTCCCGCGCTGCTGCTTTATCAGATTATCGCAACGGTAGCTTCAAGTGCGTGGTTGGCACTGTTCAAATGGATCGCCGGTCTGTTGATCCGCGGAACGGGTAAGGTGGCAATCAGCAGCGGTGACTTTCTCTTCCTGTTCAAAACATGGCAGGGTTATGTGATCATCCTGCTCGCTATCCTGACGCTGTTTTTATTGGTGGCGATCGATATCAACCCGCTGGTCATCCTTTGCGGACGGATCCTCAAGGGAGAAAAACCGAATGTGCTGCTTTGCTTCAAGGAAGGATTTGTTTCACTGAAAAAATACTTTACGCCCGGCGGTTTCGTCGTTGTTCTGTACCTTTCCCTGCTGGCGCCAATTCTGGGCTTCGGCGTTTCGATCTCTCTGACCCAGAACCTCTATATCCCGAAATTTATCACCTCGGTCATCTACTCGACCCCACTGTATCTGATCCCCATAATCATCGTTGTTGCGCTGTTGCTGTTCTTAGGCATCATCTACATGTTCATTCTGCACGGAACCCTGCTGGATGGTATGAAGATGAAGGACTCGGCGCGCAACTCGGTACGTCTTGTCAAAAAGAACTGGAAAGACTTCCTCAAAAGTATCGTCGTATTCCTTCTGCTGTACGCGGTAGTGCTCGGCTTGCTGCTCGGACTTCTCGCGCTGGTTTTATGGATCAGATCGCTGATCCCGATGGCGGAAAACGTGAATCTGATCGTATCACTGGTGCTGATGCTGGTCATCCTGTTCCCGATGTTGTACATTGTCGCGCTGTTCATGCCGAATTACGTTTTGAAGCTCACCATGCTCTACAATCGTTATCAGAGTGAGGACGGGTGGGAGTATCAGAAGCGTGAACCGCGCAAATCTCCGCTGGTGATCGCCAATGTGGTTCTCGTTGTATTGGCGATCATCGGTCTCACCGTGGTCGTGGCGACGATGGGTGAGGAGCTGTTCCCCAATGAGATCAAGACCGGTTACATCGCGCACCGCGCCGGCGGTAACGAAGCCCCCGAAAATACCGTGGCGGGCGTTGACGCCGCCTACAAGCTCGGCGCTTCCGGAGCGGAGATCGATATCCAGCGCACTTCCGACGGTCATTATGTCGTCAACCATGACGCGGACTTCGCCCGTACCTGCGGCGTAGCAAAGAAGCCCTCCGAAATGACGCTCGCTGAGGTGAAGGAGCTGAAGGTGGACGGCGAGCCCGTAGCGACCTTTGAAGAGATGCTCGACGCCAGCCACGAACGCGTGATCCTCTATGTAGAGCTAAAGGGTGAGACAGCCGATCAGCAGATGGCGGACGACGCCGTGCGTATCATCAAGGAAAGAGGCATGGAGAAGGAGACTGTCCTTATTTCTCTGCAATATGACTTGATCGATTATATCTCGAACACGTATCCCGAAATGGAAACGGGTTATCTCACCTTCGTTTCCTTCGGCGATACCGCCGCGCTCAACTGTGATTACCTCGCTTTGGAAGAGGAAACGTCTACTCACAGCATGATCAGCAGTATCCACGACAAAGGCAAGAAGGTCTTTGTCTGGACGGTCAACGATGACGAAGACCTGTACAAGTTCCTCAGCAGCGACGCCGACGAGATCATTACCGACAATGTTTCCGGCGCGAAAGCAACCAAAGCCTTGCTCGAAGAAAGATCTCTGTTTGACAGAATGGTAGACGATGTGACGGATCTGTTCTTCGGATGATCCTCTGCTGTCATTTCGGATGCAATCTTGATCGATAAGGAGAGAGTATATGAAAGAAAGAAAAATGAGGCGCTACCAAAATCTTTTGACGGTCAGCGGCCTCGGTGTGATCATATTCGGCTTATGGAGCGT
>ONUI01000227.1 GCA_900320995.1 uncultured Eubacteriales bacterium | reverse complement strand
AGTGCTGATCGCGATCGTCACGGCGATCATCGTCAGCATGATCAAAAAGAAAAAGCAGGGTAAGTCGGTGGTATGCAGCTGCGGCAACTGCAAGCACTGTGCGATGTCCGGCTCCTGTCATAAACAATAATCGTTTTCCTCCGGTACCGAGCGCTCCGTGCGCTCGGTACCTTTTTGTCAGATGGCTGTTTACAGCGGAGACGATTTCAGTTTCCGTACCCTACGGAATAATTGATTTGCTCCGCATTTGAACGACATATTTCGGATAGGTTTCGGGATGTCGCAAGCGTCATCCCCTACAATAAACGTTTCATCTGCTCCGCGATTATGTGGGATGCATCGGATAGGTCGCGGCGGGAGCAAGCCCCCGCCCTACAGAATAATGGATTTGACGTTTTCGATAATGGATATATCCGTCATTCTGCGGGTCGTCGAGGGCGCCGACCCCTACAGGTAAGTTCTGCTTCGAATGAAAAAATATTGAAAAAAGGAATAAATTCCCCTTGACAAACTCATTTATCTTTGATACAATATAGTTGCACAAGAGATAAAGGAGTGCAACAGAAATGGAAATGAGCTATAAAGAAGAAATGAAGCTCGAAAATCAGCTTTGTTTTCCGCTGTACGCGGCGGCGCGGAGTGTGACCTGTGGGAAAAGGACGGCATCCCCGTGGGTGAGCTCGGCAAGCGGCTGATGCTCGACAGCGGCACGCTATCACCGCTTCTCAAAAAGATGCGGCAGGCGGGCTATATCGAAAAGCGCCAGAGCGCGGAGGATGAGCGATCATGAAAAAGCCGCTCAGCTGTATCAACTGCTGTATGAGCTTCTGGAACACACAAACAGTAACTAACCGAAAGGAGAATGACAAATGAAAACAGTATACGATTTTACGGTAAAAGACAGAAAAGGTAACGACGTGAGCCTGTCCGACTACAAGGGCAAGCTGCTCTTGATCGTCAATACGGCGACCGGCTGCGGGTTCACTCCCCATTATGAGCCGCTCGAAGCGATGTACCGCGACCTGCGCGACAAGGATTTTGAGATCCTCGACTTCCCGTGCAACCAGTTTGCGAATCAGGCGCCCGGAGATGAGGAGGAGATCCACAACTTCTGCACGCTGAAATTCGGTACCGAGTTCCCGCAGTTCAAGAAGATCGACGTCAACGGTGAGGATGCCGATCCGCTGTTCGCGTTCCTCGCGACAGAAAAGCCGTTTGAGGGCTTCGGCAAGGGTCTCAAGAACAAGGCGCTGAACAAGTTCGCCGACATGAACAACAAGGCGTTCGGCGACAAGGCATATATCAAATGGAACTTCACCAAATTCCTCGTTGACCGCGAGGGTAAGGTTATCGCTCGTTTTGAGCCGACCGTCGATATGAAAGACGTCAGAAAAGCGGTCGAAGAAGCGCTCTGAGGTGTCATATGAAAGTTGCAGTCAGATATTATACCAAAACCGGTAATACCGAAAAGCTGGCGAAAGCGGTCGCCGACGCGGTCGGCGTCAAGGCACTGCCGATCAGCGAACCCATCGACGAGCCGGTCGATATCCTCTTTCTCGGCAACTCCTACTACGCGTTCAGCATTGACCCTGAGGTGAGGGATTATATCCGCAGGCTTGAGAGCACCAAGGTGAAAAGCATCGTCAATTTCGGCTCCGCCGCTATGCTCAACTCCACATGGAAAAAGGTGAAAGCCGAGGCGGATAAAGTCGGCATCAAAATGGATGACCGTGAATTCCACTGCAAGGGTGAGTTCAAGGGACTGCATAAGGGCAGACCCAATGAACAAGATCTGACCAAAGCGGCGGCGTTCGCAAAAAAGATCATCAAAGCATAAAAGAGACCGGTAACTGAGCATGTTTCAGCTACCGGTTTTTTGTCAGAAAAGTTACCATTGTAAAGATGTTTTGCTCGGTTGAAAACGGAAAGTTGTAGGATATACATATTTATTGACTTTGAGGGTGAAATCATTTAGAATTGAGGTATCTGATTATTGCTATGAGGTGGCATTATGAATATCAAAAAATGGAACGCGCGGCTGTCGCTGTTAACGGTCGTGCTGTTTTTGATACATGAAGGGTATCAGCTGTATGCCTACACCACCATGTATTACAACCCGGTTTTGTCAAAGGTCACGGGCTATGCGCTCACCGGCGCAATGGCGCTGCACGTGATCCTGTCGCTGATGAGCGTGTTCATCCTGCATGACGCAAAGAAGATTACTTACAAAAAGCTGAATATCAAAACCGTGCTGCAGCGTGTCAGCGCGGTGTTGATCGCACTGCTTCTGCCGCTGCATATTTTTTCATTCGGTATACTCAAAAGCAGTGTCGGCGGGGTCGGGTACATCCTGACGGAGATCGCTCAGATCCTGTTTTACGCGGCGCTTTGTTGCCATATCTCGTTATCCTTTTCCAACGCGCTCGTTACGCTGGGATATCTTGCGGATATGCGTAAAAAACGTGTGATCGATATCGTTGTCACCATCATTTGTGTGATCTTGTTTATCGCGGCGAGCGTGATCATCACGTCGGCGCATACTATGATATTCAAAGGTTAGGCGGTGCTGAAAATGAAACATGTATTAGTGATCGGAAGCGGTATCGCCGGACTGAGCTGTGCCATCAACTGCGCCCAAAAGGGGATGCAGGTCACGATGGTATCGCCGTTCCCCTCGGAGCGAGCCCAGTCCGTATTAGCGGCGGGCGGTATCAACGCCGTGACCGCTTCCTGTGAGGCGGGCGACAGTGTTGACAGTCATATCGACGATACCCTCAAAGGCGGTTGTGATATCGCGGGCAAGGAGGCTGTCAGGGGATTGTGCGAGAGCGCGCCCGACATCATCGATTGGCTCAAAAAGAACGGTACGGTCTTTACGACCGATGCCGACGGCAATGTCAGCAAACGCGCGTTCGGCGGTCAATCCTATCGGCGCTCCTGTTTTTGCGGCGCCTCTACGGGCAAACAGATCGTGACCGCGCTCGTGATGGAGGCGAGAGGCTTTGAGGGCACGGGCAGGATCAAGCGTCGGCTTTGGGCGGATTTTTACAGCGCGCTGATCAAGGACGGCGAGTGCTACGGCGCCGTATTATATAATGAAGCGACAAGAAAGCCCGAGGCGATCACAGCGGACTGCGTCGTCATCGCGACAGGCGGACAGAATGCACTGTTCGGTAAGACGACAGGCTCCACCCAGTGCGACGGCTATGTTGCCGGCAAGCTCCTGACGCAGGGTGTAGAGCTGAAAAATCTCGAGTTCATCCAATACCATCCCACGACCGTCGAGACCGCGCAGAAGAGGATGCTGATCTCTGAGGCGGTCAGGGGAGAGGGCGGCAGGCTCTATATAGAAGAAAACGGTCGGCGCGTCTATTTTATGGAGGACAAATACGGTGAGCGCGGCAACCTCATGCCCCGCGATATCGTGTCGCGCTGTATCGAGGAAAC
>ONUI01000230.1 GCA_900320995.1 uncultured Eubacteriales bacterium | reverse complement strand
CCCATGCAAGGCTCTCCCAAGAAGCGGAGCATACCTGCGAACGCTGATTGGCTGAGAGCTACTGCCATAACCATTAGTTCGCTCCTCGCAATGACTATTGAATCAATTACAAGCAAGCCGCGCCGATGATACCCGCGTCATTACCCAAGCTCGCGATGCAAACCTTCGTCTGCTTATCGTTATACTTGGTGAAGCGCTCCTGCTCAATGATAGTGCGCAGCGGACCTAAGAGGTTCTCGCCCTGACCGGCGATACCGCCGCCGATGCACAGGACGTCGGGCTGGAAGATGTTGATGATATTGATCAGACCGGTCGCCAGATATCCGATATACTGATTGACTACCTCAGCGCCGGTGTTGTCGCCTGCCTGCTGCGCGTCAAAGGCGGTTTTGCCGTTGACGTTGTCGATATCGTCGTCCGCGAGGTGGAGCATATAGGAGAACTCCGCCTTTTCGTTGCGGATCGCTTCCTTGGTCATATTGATCAGCGCGGTAGCAGAAGCATATGCCTCCCAGCAGCCCTTTCTGCCGCAGCCGCACTCTCTGCCGTCCTTGACGATGACCATGTGACCGAGCTCGGCGCCCGCGTAGTTGGAGCCGGAATAGATCTTGCCGTCGATGATGATACCGCCGCCGACGCCGGTGCCGAGGGTGATGGCGATCGCGTTCTTGGTGCGCTTTGCGGAGCCGGCAAGGAATTCGCCGAGTGCCGCGGCATTCGCGTCGTTCTCGACCTTGGTATACTTATGGAGGCGTTCCTCCATCATCTTCGCGATCTCCCAGTTCTTGAAGAAGAGATTCGGGGAGGTCTCGATGATACGGGTCTCGGGGTTGACCGCGCCGGGTACACCGATGCCGATATAGTCGATATCGTCCATTTTGAGCTTCGCCTTTTTGATAGCCTCTTTCACGATCGCCGCCATGGAATCGCAGATCTCCGCCTCGGGACGGGGAACGTTGGTTTTGCAGGACGCTCTCGCGATGATCTCATAATCATCGTTGACTACACCCGCCACAATATTGGTGCCGCCTAAGTCGATACCTACTGTATACCTCATAATAACCTCCGGATGGTGATTTATTTATAGGCGTTTTCGCCATATACAAATAGTATAACATATGTGCGGAATCAAAAAAAGGCTTTTTTCTTCTTTCGATGTAGAAAAAAAGCCGTCGGAGTTGTGTATATTTACCATGTTACAATGTTGTTGTTGTTTGTGCATTGCCGCTCTATATGATACAATGAAAAATGTAGAAAGACAGCGGCGGCTGTTTTGCCTCCTTTATGTGAACGAAAGGGGGATAGTTACAATGACTGAGGTTTACAGCGCATTGGCGTTTGTATTGCTCCTCGTAGCTCTTGCTAAAGTCATTGAGAACATAAAGAAATAACCGCCCTGTAACGCCATACAGAGCGGTTATGATCGCCAATTTTAAGCAATCAAAACGGTTCGGTGAGCAAAACAGTCAAAGCTGTCTTTCTACGTTCACATTATATAACAGATTGATCATAAAGTCAATACTACAGGCGCGGGGGAACCGCGCCTTTTGCTTTACTTGTTCAGTTCTTTGGATGTTTTCTCGAGTCGATCCTTTTTCTTATCCTTGTTTCTGAAAATGATCAGCTTGGAGAACACATAATTGAGGATGACGACGAGGACGCTGACGATGATCTTCGCCAAAAAGCCGTCGATACCGAACAGCTTTTGGTTCAAGCCGACTGCCCACAGCAGCGGGACGCCGAACCACTCCATCACGCCGGTGATCAGTCGCGCCAGTACGAAGAGCCACAGCTCCTTCATCACCAATCCGAAGCGCCATGACTTGGAATCGAACACCCAGAGCTTGTTGGTCACAAAGGCAAAGATAACGCTCAAGACCCATGCGATGAAGTTGGCGATGAAGATATAAAAGATCTTCATCGAGATATCTCTGCCGAACAGCGTGAAGAGGATCGTTTCGCTCTCGGTCGCGCTGCCGAAGAGCTTGATCAGAACCGTGTATACCAGCCAGTTGACCAGCGTGGTCAGCACGCCGAAGACGATATACATGATGATCTCTTTGTATTTGATAAACAGATTCTTGATTTTTTCCATATGTTCTACCTTTGCGGCGGGATGAAACCCTGCTTTACAATATGTGTTTCATTTGCTCTGCATAAAAGATCGATATCAATGAAACGTTGCGGCGGGAGCAAGCCCCCGCCCTACTATTGTGCGTTTTTTTGCGGCGGATGACCGCCTTGCCATTATGATTTGTCGTCGTCTAAGTTGGTTTCCTTGGCGATATAGATGGGCCGATCCTTGGATTCGATATAGATCCTGCCGATGTACTCGCCCAGCACGCCGACGGACATCTCGATGATGCCGCCCATGAACAGCACCGCGCACAGGGTGGTGACATAGCCGGGCACATCGATGCCTATGATCAGGGTCTGGATCAGCGTGATGATGATCCAGATAAACGCGAGCGCCAAGATGATGAAGCCCAACACCGCAATGAATCGCAGCGGTGTGACCGAAAAGCTCGTGATACCATCCAGCGCGTACTTGAACAGGCTCCAGAAGCTCCACTTGGTCGTGCCGACGGTACGCTCCACGTTTTGGTATTCGATCCACTTGGTCTGATAACCGACC
>ONUI01000232.1 GCA_900320995.1 uncultured Eubacteriales bacterium | reverse complement strand
GTTTGATCGTAATGAAGTTCGGCGGTACATCCGTCAAGGACGCCGAACGCGTACGTAATGTAGCCGGTATCGTTACCGACAGCTACAAGCAAGGCAACAGCGTTGTCGTAGTCGTATCCGCTCAGGGCGATACCACCGACGACCTGATCGAGAAGGCGGCTGAGATCACCGCGAATCCGACCAACCGTGAGATGGATATGCTCCTCACTTCGGGCGAACAGATCTCCGCTTCCCTGCTGGCGATGTGCATCCAGGATATGGGTTATCCGGCAATCTCTCTGACCGGCTGGCAGGCAGGCTTTCTCACCTCATCCGCGCACACCGCGGCACGTATCCGTCAGGTATATCCCGACCGCATCAAGCGCGAGATCGATCAGAAGAAGATCGTCGTCGTCTGCGGGTTCCAGGGCGTATCCCGCTATGACGATATCACCACACTCGGACGCGGCGGCTCCGATACCAGCGCGGTCGCGATCGCGGCGGCGATGCACGCCGATCTGTGCCAGATCTATACCGACGTAGAAGGCGTATTCACCGCCGATCCGCGCAAGGTACCCGACGCGATGAAGCTCGAGGAGATCTCGTATGACGAGATGCTGGAGCTCGCGACTCTGGGCGCGCAGGTGCTCAACAACCGTTCCGTAGAAATGGCGAAAAAGTATAATATTGAACTCGAGGTCCTCTCGTCCTACACAAAGGTCCCCGGTACTATCGTAAAGGAGAAGGTAAAAATGGAAAAAATGCTTATCAGCGGTGTCGCGAAGGACACTGACGTAGCCCGCTTATCGATCACCTGTATTCCCGACAGACCCGGGATGGTATTCAAGCTGTTCTCGAAGCTTGCTTCCAAGAAGATCAACGTTGACGTCATCCTGCAGAGCGTCGGGAGAGACGGCACCAAGGATATCGCCTTTACCGTAGCGAAGAACAAGGGCGCCGAGGCAAAGGAGATCTGCGAGAAGTTCGCCGACAATGTCGGCGCGGGCGGCGTAGACTACGAGGATGATATCGCCAAGGTATCCATCGTCGGCGCCGGTATGGAAAGTCACGCGGGCGTTGCGAGCAAGATGTTCGAGGCGCTGTATGACAAGCAGATCAACATCCGCATGATCTCAACCTCCGAGATCAAGGTCTCCGTCATCATCGACAAGGATGACGCCGACAGCGCGGTCTCCGCGATCCACGAAAAATTCTTCCCCAAAGAAAAATGAGTGCGCACACTCTTTCCTCCGCCTTTTGATGCGTTAGATAGAACAATCAAGTTTCATCAACGGCGGGTCACACGAAAGTTAATATTGTTTACTTGTAAGGCGGGTGCATCCCGCCTTTTTCTTTTGCCCATCTACAGAAAAAATGATTTTTATTGTAGGGGAGCGGTGCTCCCCGTTGGGGAGACGTCACGAAGTGACAGAGGGGGAGGCGTCTCCGCCGAGGAATGCTGCTCCCGAAGGGTTTTCCTTTCAATCAGATTATCGCGCGTAGCAAATTGATCCCTCCGTAGGGTACGGCGTTCAACATGCGTGTTCGGCGTACTGCAGCCTATTTGTTCAATCCCACCTAACGCGTAGTATATCAATCCATCCGTAGGGATGACCATTGGTCATCCGCGAATGACGGGCGTTTTCTATATCGGGAACTGCGGATAGGAACACAACGTTTCTGCCGACGGTACAACATACAGTGGCGCTTAGCCAATCGCGGATAAATCCGCTCTTGGAGCGCTGTTGCATGGGAGTTGTAAACCAATTCACAGATTTGGACAACTCCTCAAAATGCCGTACCCTACAAAACGCGCATCTCCTTAACAGAACCAACGCCCTGCCGCGGGAGCACCAAGGCACTCCCCTACTAATTCTCTGAAACGTTTCCGATCACCCCCCTCAAAGCGAAGCAAATCTATCCTTCCGTAGGGTACGGCGCTTGCGACGTACCGAAACCTATCTGTTAACTCTCGCCTTGCGTAAAGCAAATAAAACACTTCCGCAACACTACGGACACGTGTGTCCACACAAAAACAGCGCTGTAGTTCCACACCACAGCGCTGTTTCTTATGCAACAACTAATATCAATCCTTATTTTGCTTCGTTGTTATCCGCCTTGTCTTCAGTCTGAACTTCCTTGCCCTCAGCCGCGACTGTATCTTTCGCGCCATTATCTTTGACCGTAGTTCTGACCTCAACAACAGCGACGGTCGTATTCTTCAGCTTGACAGCCATCACGATCATGGAGATCAGGTCGATGACCGCGGATACGATCATCATAACGCCGATGATGACCCACTTCGCGACAGTCGCGCCGAACGGATAGAACGCCATGACGATACCCAGCAGGATGGTAAGGATCGCGTCGAAGATCAGGAAACCGATGGGGATGCCTTCACCGCGCAATGCAAACGCCTGAATCAGCTTGAAGATACCGTTGACCAGCATGAAGCAGCCGGCAACCAGCGTGAACGCGACCATGAACTGGATCACAGCGCCGGAAGCAGCGGTAAAGAACGCGCCGAATCCGAGCATGAACAGAGAAGCGATCATCGGGAACATCGGGATGGAACCGCCGTTTCTGCCGCCGAGCAGACTTTTGATCAAAGTGATCA
>ONUI01000276.1 GCA_900320995.1 uncultured Eubacteriales bacterium | reverse complement strand
GAGTAAGACCCCTTGTAGACTACGAGGTTGATAGGCTGCGTGTGTACGCATGGTGACATGTTTAGCTTGGCAGTACTAATAGGTCGAGGGCTTGACCACATTGTCTTTGGTCAATCCGCTTACTCACCTCCTTTATCCGCACTCTTTATTCAGTTTTCAGGGTGTAACTGCCCTATGCTTTAGCATATGCACCATTAGCTCAGTTGGTAGAGCACCTGACTCTTAATCAGGGTGTCCCGGGTTCGAGCCCCTGATGGTGCACCACTGATACAAGGGCTAATGATTAGCCCTTGTATCAACCACATGGCTCGTTGGTCAAGCGGTTAAGACTCCGGCCTCTCACGCCGGCAACGGGGGTTCGATTCCCCCACGAGTCACCATTCCCATCCCGAACACGGAAGTTAAGCCCTGTAGTGCCGAAGATAGTGCCCTGGCGACGGGGTGTGAAAATAGGAAGATGCCAACATTAGATAGTGAGTATTTCTTTATGTAAAACTGCTTTGCGGTTTTACGAACCATATTCATGCGTGCCTTATGTGTTTATGGTATGGAGAATTATAAAGGAAGAACTTGTTGCACGGCAGGTTCTTTTTTTATTTGTTTATAAGAATTTTTTAAATCTAATTCTTATAACAAACGAGCAGGACTTGTTCGGATAGACTACAAGGGCTGAACCTGTTCGCTACGCGAACAGGTTCAGTAGCATATTTCTACTGATTTGTCAAGCCTTTTCATAAAAGAGGTCATAAAACAGGGCACCCACTATTTGTGAGTGTCCTGTTCAATATATTTATGATATTGCCATTGTTCGGGATGTTTTGATGCACAGGAGGTGGCTCATATGAGAGATAAGATATTGAAGCGGTTCGCGGCGGGGACGGTCGGCGTTCTCTTCGCCTACGCGCTGATCAAACAGCCGTTCGCGGTAATGAGCGATCCCGGCGCGCTGATCGCGGCTGATTGGAATAAGACAGAGCCGACAACAGCGGTACAGGCAACACAGCCTGCAACATCTGCTCTGACGGAATCGCCGACAGAAATGTTCATGCGGCATCAGGCAGAAATATCAGCCCCGACACAAATGCCGACCGAGCCTCCCACAGAAGCGGTGATAGAAGCACCCGAGGAAGAATACTACGAAGAAGATTCTTCACAGGATGACTATAATGATGAGGAATGGCAGCCCGAACCGGAACAGCAGTCCGGCGGCGACGTACCGTCCCTCACGGAATTTCTCTCGACCATGATCTGCGGCGGGTGCAGACACAGATGCTCACTCGTCAGCCCCAGATGTATGAAAGGACGCTCCAAGGCAGAGAGCGCAACGGTGGAATACTATGAAATCTACGGAGCATAACAGCTTCAAAAATGAAGCCATGGAAACGATCGGCAGGATCGAAACAGAAAACAGCAATCTCTTTGAATTGAAATGGTTTATGGAAACAGCGCTGTTAAGATTTGATGAAAGTTATCTGAATAAAACGCGGCCGCAGGTGATCATCCTCGGCAACGATATCCCCGCCGAACTGCTGTACGCGGTATGCGATCATCCCTTTTATATCCTCGGCGGCAGCCTCGGTACGGCGCACTGGGCGGATGAACTGACCCCGCGCGATACCGATCCGTTCAGCCGGTCGACACTGGGCTGGCTGATCAATCCCGATTTTGATATCACCAAAGACGCTTTGATCGTCACGGCAACATCCTCGGACAGCAGACGCAAGCTGATCTCCGTCCTGCAAAGCGCGGGGCGTCAGGTCGCCGCGATGGATGTCCCTCCGATGAACAACACGAGCAACGCGATTCACTACTATAAAGATCAAATGGTGATGCTTGCGGAGAAGATCGGCAAATATACGCACAAGCATCTGACAGGCGGTAATCTCAGGCACGCTGTACGAAAGGTCGCCCTCGCGCACCGACATTGGCAAAGATTCACCGCGACAGCGTATTCGGCAAAAGGCTTCATCACCGATGAGGCGGTTCTGTTGGTCACACAGTGTTTGTACTTTGCAGACAGCTTGGATGAATGGGCACTTCATACCGTTGCTCTGACAGCGGAATTGGAAACGTTGAACAAGCGGTTCATGCTCAACCAAAAAGAAAAGCCTAATGTCCTGATCCTCGGCTCACCCGTCGTGTTCCCAAACTACAAGGTGCCGCAGCTGATCGCTTCGGCAAATATGCGGATCGCGGCGGTAGCCGACTGCCTCTCCTTAGAGGCGGCGCTGTCGGTCAAAAGAGGCGGCAGGATGATCTCAGCCGACCGCATACTGGATCATATCGCGCAGGATCATTTGCAGGCGACGTCATCGGGCGCAAGAGTAAACAACGAGGGCTTGTATTTTTACTTTCGATCATATCCTGAAAGGTCAGATCGAATACGACTTTGAGCTGCCATATATCGAAAAGGCGGCGGAAGAGCTTGACATCCCGGTCTTCCGGCTTGAGACCGACTATCAGTATCAGGATATGGAGCAGCTCAGAATCCGTATGGAGGCATTCGGCGAGATGCTGAATCAAAGAAATATCGTCAAAAGAAAGGCAAAACGAAGCGCATAAAGGAGGATGTAATGAAAAACAAAACAATGAAAAGAATCCTCTTTGCCGTATTCGCGGTAGCGCTGTGCGTCGCGGCATACTTTGCGGCAGATCTGGCGTTCTTTCAATATGATGATCCCTTAGCACGCGCCTCATTGACCGTTGAAAACGACGACAAAGATTTATCTTTCACCTATGATAACGACGCGATCACCCTGCACGGCGCGGAGGATTCGACCGTTTACGCGTTGACGGTCGATGGGATCAAGACCGTAGAGGGAGCTTATACGGAATCCTTACCGTCTGATTTCCTCGGCAGCTTTGCCGCTGTACGGATCGATACGTCAAACGACGACGGCGACGGGATCACAGAGCACTACCACCTCGGCAAACGTGTTCCTCAGCGACGAGATACCCTTTGAAGTCGCATATGTCGACAGAGATCATTTCACCGTCTATCTCGAAGGCGAAACCATACCTAACGCCACCATCACCGTCACGCTTGCAAACGGCACGACAAAGCAGGTCACGACCGACGAGAACGGAAATATCAACGAGCTGAACCTCAACGATGTACGCAACGGTCTGACTTTTACCTATACACCCGATGCGCACAACACCTATACACTCCACTATCAGGTGGAGGCGGATACGATCTTTACCGCGCGATGGCTGTCGGCGATGCTGCCGTTCGGTATCATCATTCTGATATCAATCATCTGTATCGCGCTGGATGTATGGCTGAGAAAGCTGTTGTACAAAAAGGAAAAGATGCCGATCGGCAAAACAGCGATCACTTCCAAAGATACACGCAAAAAGCGA
>ONUI01000234.1 GCA_900320995.1 uncultured Eubacteriales bacterium | reverse complement strand
GAGATGAATTGATGAAGAAAACCGTCAAGCCTGTGCGGTTTGTCGTCAACAATTTGCTCCCCCGAGGACTGAATATTGTCGCGGGTAAGCGCAAGGAAGGCAAGTCATGGCTCATGCTTGATCTCTGTTTCTCTGTCGCCGAGGGAGAGAAGTTTCTCGATCATCCGACAGAGCAAGGCACGGTTCTGTACCTCGATCTCGAAGATCCCGAGTCGAGACTGATCCAGCGCGCGAGAGGGATACGCGACGTCATTCCTTCCGGGTTTCATGAAGCGACTAAGGCGGGCAGACTCGGCGGAGGTCTCATCGAACAGATCGAGGATTTCGTCAAGGAGCACCCCGACACCAACCTCGTCGTCATCGATACTTTGCAGAAGATCCGCAAGCCAAAGGGCGACACTTACGCAGGCGATTACGCCGTCATTTCCGCACTGAAAAACCTCGCCGACCGACTGGATATTGCCATCGTTTGTATCCATCATACGCGCAAAATGAAAGCAAAAGATACCTTCGATTCCGTGCTCGGTTCGACAGGTTTGACAGCGGCTGCGGACGGCATTTATGTGCTCGAGCGCAAGGCTGACGGTAAGCCTTGCGGCAGGCTTTCCTTCATCAGCAGAGACCTGCCCGACGGCGATCTTCCTGTCCGTTTTGATCACGATACCTGCCGTTGGTATCCGATCGCTTCATCCGACATGGAGCGCGAGTTACTCCTCGCGGATGAAGCTATGTCCGCCCTCGTTTCGTTCATGAAACAGGAGCTGATCTACGAGGGAACAGCGACAGATTTGTGCGAGCGATTGAGTCTGAATATCGGCGCGAATAACCTCAGCTCCAAGCTCAGTAAATACAAAAATTCGCTTCAAAAACTCGGCATTGAATATAAAAAAGAACACCATAAAAATCAGCGTACTCTCATCTTGAATTACACGTCACAAGTAGCGGGTGACGATGAAACGATGATTTCTCAACACGGAGTAAACATGATGAAAAGCGCTTAGGAAAGCGGCTTTAATAGAAGTAGTTCACCGTTACCGATGAAATCATCGTCACCGTATGGAGGTTATTCACAACCCTTTGAAGCTCGTTGTGAACGCGCTTACGGAGGAGTAGATAAAAGCGAGCAATCCTTTAGGTGGATTGCTCGCGAAAGACATCGGACGGCAGAGCCGACCGTTGAGCGGTTTTCTGAGTATAAATATACGGTTACAAAAAGACATCCTCGGTTTATATGAATAAAGTGTTTTTGGGAGGAAATTAATGGAAGAAAGCAAGAAGGTTCCGATCATTTTTACAAGGGATCAGATCGAAAATATGGACAACTTTATCAAAGAAAATGAAGGCTATTCACGGAGCAGTTTCGTCCGTGAAGCGGTCGATTATTATCTCGGATATATCGATATGAATGAAAATGTCAACTACATTTCTCCGCTGATTAATCAGAATATCAAGCTGATCCTGTCCCGATTTGAGGACAGGATGAGTGAGATGATCTTCAAGATGGCGGTGGAGGTTTGCAAAAGCAATATCCTCACTGCATACCAAAGTGAGCTGTCTGAGCTGTCAGATCAAGCTTTGGACTACCTCGACCGCACTTCCAAACGGATTGTTGCCGAGCATAACGGCACGCTTGATCTGGAAGAATCTCAAAAATATTTGGATGAACATGATGTGTTCGGTGACGTGAATGGCTAAAATCATCGTCTCTTGCCGCTTCAAAAAGAACGCAAAAGGCGTCAAAAACCTGATTAAATACATGGGTACCCGTGAAAGTGTAGAAAAGCTGCCGAGCGCAAGAGAGTACGATCTCGCCTCGTTAAGTCAGGTCAGGCTGATCAAATCAGTCACGAATCACTTCCCCCAGAGCAAAACTTTCCTCGAATATACTGACTATAAAATGCTCCCGACACGTCAAAACGCGCATGAATTCCTCGACGCTGTCGCCGAAAGATACGCCGATTGCGCGGATGAATTGAAGGGCTTGGTCGGATATATTTCACAGCGTCCGGGCGTGGAAAAGCTCGGCAAGCACGGTCTTTTTTCTCAGTTTGATCTGCCGATTGATCTCGATGAAGTCGCCAAAAATGTCTCCGAACACAACGGTATTATCTGGACGGAAGTCGTGAGTTTACGGAGAGAAGACGCCGAGCGTTTGCATTATAATAACGCTGAAGCATGGAAGAATCTTGTCCGCAGGAACATGAACGAGATCGCTCGTGCTCACCGTATTCAGCTGAAGAATCTGCACTGGTACGCAGCCTTTCATAACACGACGCACCATCCTCATATTCATCTGATCGTGTACTCAACGGGAGCAGAAGGATACCTGTCCGAGAAAGGAATCCGACAGCTGAGGAGAGCATTCGGTCAAGATATCTTTCGCGGTGAGCAATACCGTCTTGCGAAGATCGAAACAGGTTACCGCAACGATCTGAAACAGGAATTGATGGCGCTTATGGAGGATGTTCAGGCTCACAGAAACCTCCCGAATACAGATTATTATCTGCAAATTCTACAGCGGATTCAGAAGGAAGTTCAGGAACAAAAAGGTAAAAAACTCTACGGTTATCTGCCGAGAAAAGTGAAAAAGCTGGTGGACTTTGCGCTCCATGAACTCGCTTCTGAACCTCGGATGAAGGCGCTCTATGACAAATGGATTGAGATCAATCGAGAGAAGCTGAGTCTGTATTATGATCCGAAGGAAGAACCGCCTGTACCGATCGAGAGGAACATAGAGTTTCGGTCACTGAAGAACCTGATAATCAAGACGGCGCTGAGCATGGATTTCAGTCAGGAGAATAACTTGAATGCCGTTCGGTTTGGCTTTCTTATCTCGAGTTTGGCGAGGACGATCGCGCAAAGCGCTCAGAAAAAGCTAAGCGATCTGAACGCGAAAATGCCCCTTGCCGACAGCAAGGAGCGTGAAAAGATTCGAGAGAAAAAGCTCGCTCACGGACAAAAAGATGGATCGGATCAAGCGTTTGATAACGACGATGAAACCTATGACAGCCAAGCTGTGGAAGGGATACTCTCCATGCTTGACTACCTGCTCTCGCTCGATGAACAGACGGAAGAAGAGGAGCCCACGACAACAAACATCGATAACTTAAACATCGATCAATCCTACGCCCGATATGAAGCCGAGAATGTGGACGACGAAGATTTAGATGAGGATTATGACGAAGATGAAGGTGAAAGCCAGGGCTGGGGTCAGTCGATGTAACGCTGTCCGGATTAAGTGGGTGTAAATAGAAAAGCCGTCCCGAAGGACGGCAAAATTGGCTTGTGATTACGGTTTGTACTCCTTGATGATACACAGCCCACCCTGCACATCGTAGCGCATGGTGCAGTCGTCATACTCGACCAGGCAAGCGCAGTGACCGCCCGGTACGGCTGTGTTGGCATACAGATTATATGTAATGATATGGCGGTCGCAGTGCTGGGTTGCTTCACCGCCGGGATAGAGGAGCATGGATTCAAGTCCCAGATCTCTGGCGGCAAAGGCGGTTAGAACCGCTCCCTCGACGCACATGATCTGTTCATATGTATAGTGATCCCGAATGTATTCGGCAAAGGCTTTCATCTTTTCTCTGTCGGTCATGGACGAAGTCCAGCAGACTTTCTCTGCCGAGCGAACGACACTTAATATCTTTTCAATATCATCGGGAGCACGATCAACGTCGACATTGACATTCACACTTCGGATCAGCTTACCTTTGTAATACAGCTCGATCGGAAAACTTCCGTGCGCTTCTCCAATACATTGAATTGTCGTCTGAAAAGGGAAATACAGTCCACTTCTGTAGTGAGCGTAGACATATGCGAGAGGATTATCCTCACTGTCGGTCACTTCACAATCGTAGCCGTGTAGGATACCGTTCTCCTTTTCGATCAGGTAACTCTCCTTGAAACGGCTGTCAGTGTAGTCGATCTGATTAATGTAGTGACCGTTATTGACCACCGTTGTGATATCTCGAGGATCGATCTCTCTCTTTGGTACGATTATCAAGGTAATACATTTATCGGTAAGAGTGACCTCCGACGGAACCTTCTTCAAATCAAAGGTGACTCCCTCGACCGTAGCATA
>ONUI01000235.1 GCA_900320995.1 uncultured Eubacteriales bacterium | reverse complement strand
ACATTTCTGCTGATTTGTCAAGTCTTTTTACTATATTTCATCAAAAAACAGGGCACCCTCTTTTTGGAGAGTGTCCTGTTCCTTAACTTAATGATATTGGCGTAGCAGCGGGCTTAATGAGAATTTATTTTGTCTTTTGATCTTCGGACGCGGGTTCTGTCGATTTCTCGGGCAGCGTCACGCTGATCAGGTCGGTGGAGTCGATGGTCTCCCAGTTGTCGGCGTCCTTGATCGTGAAGGATACCTTGATGCTGTCGATCTCTTCGATATCGTGCTCTTTCAGGTCTATCGGGCAGGATCGTGCTGTTCATCGCCGAGGTCATATCATAACCGTTCACGACGACGTCCTTTGCTCTGATCGCGATCTTCTGATCGGTGCCGTTGAACATATAGACGATCACCTCTGTGCCGTCGGAGTAGGCGCGGTCGGTATTGACGCCCTTGAGGATGATCTTGATATCATTGTCATCGTAGGCGACCTGACCGCTTTCGTCACATTCGGCCTCTTCCACCTGTTTGGCGGAGGTCTCGACGGTGATCAGCTCGGTCGTCGCGATGGGGTTGTAGGTTTTGGAATCAACGGATCTGAGCGCGAATTCGACCTTTTTGATCGAGGTGATGCCCGCGATCGCCAGCTTGAAGTACGGCAAGGTCAAGGAGCAGTCTGTACTCTTTGAGGGGGCGATCTTCGCGTTCAGCTCGGGGGTGATCATGTAGCCGTTGACGATCGAGTAAGGGGATTGCACCACGATCTCTTTGTCGCTCTTGTTTTCAATAGTCAACTGCAGCTGCGGTCCGGAAACCGCTGTGTAGTCGATGCCCTTGAGCGAAACGGACAGTTTTTCATCGTCATAGATCTTCTTCTGCTCCGTGACGGTAGGCTTGGTATCAAAAGCATTGATAAACTTTTTCAGATTTACTGAACCGCCGTTCTCGGTCGGGGGAACGGAATCGGGCGTTTGCTGTGCCGCTGTTTCAACCGGCTGTGCCTGTGTGGGGGTAGAAGAATCTTTCGTATTGTCACACGCGCATGCCAGCAGTGCCGCCAAAGCGCAAAGCGCAAGACATATGATTCGTTTCATTGATATGATCTCCTTATTCATCGAAAAATAATGAACTTGGTTTAAAATAGACTAACGTTTATTATACTATATTTATTTCTGAAATGTCAATAATATGAACAAGAAGATCGTTATCCGCGCAAAAAATTGAGATATTTTAGCAATATTGATTGAAATTTTTTGAAAATTATGGTTGATTTTCACAGAATTTTATGCTATAATAAAATAACATCTAAATTGGGTAGCTATATGCTGTCCTGTAAGAGGCAATATGGAACAAATCATAAATATCGACCGCATGGAGCATGCCGCCGCCCTGTTCGGCAGCTTTGACTCCAACATCAAAATCATTGAGGATGAGTTCGGCGTGCGCGTCCACGCGCGTGACAGCGAGCTGAAGATCTCCGGAGAAGCCGAGGGTGTGCTCAAGGCGAGCAAGGTGATCGACAGCCTGTTGAGCCTGCTCAACCGCGGTGAACAGCTCTCGGAGCAGAACATCACCTACTGTATCTCGCTGGTCAACGACGGCAGTGAGGAGAAGATAGAAACGCTCGCGTCGGACTGTGTCTGCGTGACCGCGAAGGGCAAGCCCATCAAGCCCAAGACGATGGGGCAAAAGCGCTATTGCTCCGCGATCGAGAACAATACGATCACCATCGCCGTAGGCCCTGCCGGTACCGGTAAGACCTATCTGGCGGTAGCGATGGCGGTGACCGCCTTCCGCAGTAAGGAGGTCAACCGTATCATCCTCACCAGACCCGCCGTAGAAGCGGGTGAGAAGCTGGGCTTTTTGCCGGGTGATCTGCAAAGCAAGGTCGATCCTTATCTGCGCCCGCTGTATGACGCGCTTTTCGATATGCTGGGCGCTGAGACTTATCAAAAGTACCTTGAGAGAGGGAATATTGAGGTAGCTCCTTTGGCGTATATGCGCGGCAGAACGCTGGATGACAGCTTTATCATCCTTGACGAAGCGCAGAATACTACCTCGGAGCAGATGAAGATGTTCCTCACCCGACTGGGCAACAACTCCAAGATGGTCATCACGGGCGACATCACCCAGATCGACTTGCCCTCGGGCGCAAAATCCGGCTTGAAGGAAGCGGTCAAGATCCTCAAGGGGATCAAGGGTATCGAGCGCATGACCTTCTCGGATAAGGACGTTGTGCGTCATCGTCTGGTACAGGATATCATCCGCGCGTATGAAAAGGCGCAGGAACGCAGCAGAAGCAATAAACAGTAATAGGATATATTTTATATATAGGAGAGGAAGCAAGGACGCGTTAACATAGGATAGAGTTTGGTTATGGATTTACCGGTAAAAAACCTGTGATCCTGCACTGCTCCGTATTCCGGTGTAACATGATCTCATCGTATCGATGAGCCAGAGAGGGTAGGGGTTATTATGTTTATGATGGCAATGGCAACCGACAAAGTGAAAGTGATCATTACCGACAGTCAAAAAAAGGTGCGTATTCCCACGGGGATGCGGATGCAGATCCGCCGCGCGTGTATCGCGGTCTTGCGTGAAGAAAAGTTCGAGGGCGACAGCGAGGTTTCGGTGACCTTTGTGGATAATGAAGAGATCCGAAAGCTGAACAGGGAGTTTCGGAACATCGATTCCGCGACCGACGTTCTCTCGTTCCCGCTGGGCGAGAACGGCGAGTATGACGTCAACCCCGATACCGGCGCAAAGCTCCTCGG
>ONUI01000236.1 GCA_900320995.1 uncultured Eubacteriales bacterium | reverse complement strand
ACCTGAGGCTCTCTCTCTTCATAGTCATCGCCGAGGGTCTCGCCCAGCGCGATGATCATATCCTTGATACCCTTTAACGCCTCCCAGGGATAGGTGAACTGTGCAAGATAATCCTTTGCGAGCGTATGGTCAAGGTCATATAAATCCTTAATGGTGTACATAGGTTTACAGTCTCTCTTTCTTCTCGATATCGAGGAAGTATTTGTAAGCGCCGACGGTCAGCTCGTCGCATGCCGCCTCATCGCAGGCGATGATCGCGCCGTTGTGCATCTGCAAAGCGGAACAGGTCCACTTGTGGCTGACAGAGCCCTCTACGGTCTCAGCCAGCGCCTTAGCCTTGTTATGGCCGTTGATCAGGATCAGCACTTCCTTACTGTCGGTAACGGTGCCTACGCCGACGCTCAGTGCCTGAGCGGGTACAGCCTCGGGGTCGTTGCCGAAGAAACGGGAGTTGACGATACGGGTGTCGGTGGTCAGGTTACGAACGCCGGTGCGGGAAGCAAGGCTGGTGAACGGCTCGTTGAACGCGATATGACCGTCAACGCCGATACCGCCCATGAACAGGTCAATGCCGCCGTAGAGAGCGATCTTCTCTTCATAGCGCGCGCACTCACCCTCGGGATCATCAGTCATGCCGTTGAGGATGTTGATGTTCTCGGGTTTCATGTCGACAAGATGATTAAAGAAATTGTCGTGCATGAAGTACCAGTAGCTCTGGTCATGCTCGCGGGGCAGTCCAAGATATTCGTCCATGTTGAAGGTCACGACATTCTCAAAGCTGACCTCGCCCGCCTTATTCATGCGGACAAGCTCCTTGTAAACTCCGATGGGAGAAGATCCTGTGGGAAGGCCGAGGACGAAAGGACGATTCAAAAGCAGTCCCTTCTTATGGTTGTTGATCTTAGCGGCGATATAGTTCGCAGCCCACTTGCACATCTTATCGTAATTGTCCTGAATTACAACTCTCATAATAATTACCTCCGTAAAATAGTAGGTTTGTATTTTTGATAAAGCGACGAAAAAAACCTCTGTTACAGTGTTGATTCTGCTTTTTCGTTTCCCTCTTACGACACGCTGTACGCATAATAATTTATGTAAAATACCTTCCGAGTATTACAGAAAGCTGCCCCTTGCAGCGGCATCCGCCGAATCTTTCGATAACCGCCAAACCTCGTCAACCTATTACGGTCCCGGCGCTAACAGACCTCTTGACCTCCTTTGAAAGGGCTGTTTTAACATACAGTATATATAGATACACTATACGTTAAAATTTTATCATAAGAGGGTAAAAATGTCAAGAAATCCCTATCGAAACCCTATCGGCATTATGGTGTAAATTTACCGCTTTCATGCACTGATTTTTATGGAATTGTAAATAATGGATAGTTGAAAGTGGAAAGTGTTGGCAAAGACTTTGTCTTTTGGATTTTTATAACGACATAAAACAATAACGCCTACTACCCTTTGAAATAAGCAGTAAGCGTTATTTGATAAATATAGGTTTTCAGTTATACATATACAAAACGGGTGAGGGCAACGCCCTACCTCAACTTTAAACTATCAACTATCAACTTTCAACTCATCAATATCCCTTCGGGTTGTTCTTCTGCCAGTTCCAGCTGTCGCGGCACATCTCTTCGATGCCGTACTGCGCTGTCCAGTTCAACCCTTCCTTCGCCTTGGCGGGGTCGGCATAACACTCGGCGATGTCGCCCGCACGGCGGGGCTTGATGTCATAAGGGATCTCGATATCGTTGACCTTCATAAAGGCGTTGACGATATCCAGCACGCTGTAGCCGACGCCGGTGCCGAGGTTGAAGATCTCGGTGCCCTTGTGCTCCGCGGCATAGTCGATCGCTCTGAGATGGCCCTGTGCCAGATCGACGACGTGGATGTAATCGCGCACACCGGTGCCGTCATGGGTGGGATAATCGTTACCGAATACGCCGAGGCGTTCGAGCTTACCGACAGCCACCTGCGTGATATAGGGCATGAGATTATTGGGGATGCCGTTGGGATTCTCGCCGATCAGACCGCTCTTGTGCGCGCCGATGGGATTGAAGTAGCGCAGCAGCACTACGCTCAACTCGGGATCCGCGGTCGCGGCGTCTGTCAGGATCTGCTCATTCATGTATTTTGTCCAGCCGTAGGGGTTGGTGCAGGAGGTCGGCATACCCTCTCTGAGCGGCACTTCCTCGGGGATGCCGTAGACGGTCGCCGAAGAGCTGAACACGATATTGTGAACACCGCGCTTTTTCATCACCTCTAAGAGAGTGAGGGTGGTGTCGATATTGTTGCGGTAATAGCGCACAGGAATGGCGCAGCTCTCGCCTACCGCCTTGAGTCCCGCGAAATGCACCACGGCGTCAAAGTTTTCTCTCTGGAACATCGCGTCCACCGCGGAGCGATCCGCAACGTCCAGCTCATAGAGGATAGGACGGGTGCCGGTAATGGTCTCGATACGATCGATGACCTTGGGTGAGCTGTTGTCAAAGTTATCGGCGATCACGACCTCATGACCCGCTTCGATCATCTCGACAGCGGTATGACTGCCGATATACCCGGCGCCGCCGGTCAGCAATACTTTCATAATATCCTCCTTTGTCGGGTGAACGGCGGGTGCTTCTCGCTTCGCTCGTTCATTTTATCATTCAAAATGCGGAACATTTCCCTTAACCGTTAACCATTAACCGTTAACCGGCATTATGATGGAAGGTGTCCACCATGCTCTCGAGCTTCTTGACGGTCGCGTCATTATCGTTGGTCTCGACGATCTCATGCAGCTCGTCAAGCTGTCGGTTCAGCTTTTCGGGATCGGTTTCGATCTGGTTGCCGATGAAGATCTTCTTGTTATCGGTCTTTTGCAGACCCTCTTCGTCCATTAACAGCTCCTCATAGAGCTTTTCGCCGGGGCGTAAGCCGGTGAACTTGATCTCCACATCACGATACGGCACCTTGCCGTACATGCGGATCAGGTTCTCGGCGAGGGTGGTGATCTTGACGGGATCGCCCATATCAAGCACGAAGATCTCGCCGCCGTTGGCGATCGCGCCGGCTTCCAGCACCAGCGATACCGCCTCGGGGATCGTCATAAAATAGCGGATGATATCGGGATGGGTAACGGTAACGGGTCTGCCTGCCTCGATCTGTCGGCGGAACAGCGGAATAACGGAGCCGTTAGAGCCCAGCACGTTGCCGAAGCGCGTTGTAACGAACTCGGTCTTGCCGCCCTTACGGGAATGATTCTGCACGATCATCTCACAACAGCGCTTCGTCGCGCCCATAACGTTGGTGGGATTGACCGCTTTATCGGTGGAGATCATGACAAAGCGCTCCACCTCGTATTTTTCTGCAAGATTCACCATGTTGAGCGTGCCGAAGATATTGTTCTTGACCGCCTCAGTCGGAGATACCTCCATCAGCGGAACGTGCTTATGCGCCGCCGCGTGGAACACGACCTGGGGACGGTACTCCGCAAAAATGCTGTCCATCTTCGCGTAGTCGCGCACAGACGCGATCAGGGTGACGAGATCCAGACTGTCGCCGTACTCGATGTACAGCTCCTGCTGGATATCGTAGGCGT
>ONUI01000238.1 GCA_900320995.1 uncultured Eubacteriales bacterium | reverse complement strand
AGGAGATCAGCGAGATCAACGAGGCGTACAGAGCGCCGTTCGTCAAATAGAACCATCTCCAAAGTCGCCTCTCCTTTCAAAAGCAGGACTCATGACAACCGCAGTGCAGAATACAGAAAACCGCTGTTAAGCAATTCTGTTCAGGGGTGTGTAGGCTACTCTTAAGGGAGAGCGCTTGGTTCGCATTCAAGAGGTCAGCGGTTCGAATCCGCTTATCTCCACCATTTCAGAAAGAACGGATATCCATAAAGGATATCCGTTCTTTCTGATTATACCGGCAAAGTGGCAGATAAGCGGATTCGAAGGCGACTGTGCCGAGGTTCGAGCCGCGCGAAGAACCGAAGGTAAAATCAGTCCGGCGGACTGATTTTAAGGAGAGCGTAGGCGCGACTTCTGACAGGAGGTGACGCTCCCAAGACGGGGCAACTGATTTCCTACAGATACAACACAGCTTATCTCCACCAGAAAAATAACCGCTTGTTCATAACGAACAAGCGGATATTTTTGTACTTATTATGCTGTGATCGGATAGCTCTCTTGTTCTTCTATAATATACTTTTCCTTTTCGCGCGCATCTTTGAGTAGTTCGGTCTCACTCTGTCCGACTCCTGCAAAATCACTCTCCCCGGTACGAAAAGCATTGACAAAGATGACGCTGTAGGATAGAATGAATTGCATAAACATACACGTAACGGATTATTTACGAGCATCGGAAAGGCTGAGCATTATGAAACAGATCGATATCGTCAACGGACCCCAAGGCGCTTCTCAGATCATCCTCGGATGTATGCGGATGCCGGCGCTGAATACAGATGACGCGGCAAATCTCACACGCACAGCCTATGAGTTGGGGATCAACTTTTTTGATCACGCCACCTGCTACGGAAGGGACGGCGAGGCGGAAACGCGCTTTGGAGACGCGTTTCCCAAAACAGGAATCCGCCGTGAGGAAGTCTATATCCAGAGCAAGTGCGGCATCCTTTCCGAAATGGGTGAGTTCAACTGGTCGAAGGAGACCATTCTTGAAAGCGTCAACGACAGCCTGCGCAGGTTGAAACTCGATTATCTTGACGCGCTGCTGCTGCACCGTCCCGATCTCTTGTATGAGCCGGAGCAGATCGCCGAGGCGTTCGATGAATTAGAGAAGAGCGGCAAGGTGCGCTTTTTCGGTGTGAGCAACGTTCCGACGATGATGCTCGAGGTATTGAGAAAATATATCCGTCAGCCGCTTGTTATCAATCAGCTGCAATTCTCTCTTGACCAGAGTCAGCTCATTGATCAGACGCTTTATGTCAACAATCTTACCACCGAGCGCTCGATCGACCGTGACAACGGCACGCTCGATTACTGCCGTCTGCACGACATCACCGTTCAGGCGTGGTCGCCGCTGCAGAAGGGCTTGTTTCAAGGCTGCTTTGTCGATGATCCCGAGCTGCCCGAGCTGAACCGTGTTCTCGGTGAACTCGGCGAGCAGTACGGCGTATCCAAGACCGCGATCGCGATCGCTTGGATCCTGCGCCATCCCGCCAAGATCCAGACGATCGTCGGAACGATGAATACGCATCATCTGAGGGATATCTGCGAAGCGACAAAGGTCGACCTCACCCACAACGAATGGTACCGGCTGTATCTTGCTTCGGGCAAGTATCTGCCGTGAGGTATTAAAATCATTTATTTCAGGAGGTTATTGATGGAATTGAAATTTTACAAATGTAAACACTGCGGCAACATCATTGCTGTTGTCAAAGCGAGCGGGGCGCCGATCTCCTGCTGCGGCGAAACGATGGCGGAGATCGTTCCGGGCACTGCTGACGCCGCCGTTGAAAAGCACGTGCCGGTCGTCGAGATCAAGGACGGTAAGGTGATCGTTACGGTCGGTGAGGTCGCTCACCCGATGGCTCCCGAGCATTATATCGAGTGGATCGCGATCAGCACCGATCAGGGCAATCAGCGCAAGATTCTGGAGCCCGGCGACAAGCCGATGGCTTGCTTCGCGCTGTGCGACGGCGAAAAATTCGAGGCGGCATACGCCTACTGCAATCTCCACGGACTGTGGAAAAAGTGATCGAATCTATCGCTGATATCTAAATGATGCCGCCGATCACAACAACGAAAACATATACGTTGTTCGGGTGATTATGCAAAAAAACTATTGACAATGGTTTTTTGTTATGCTATAGTATGAAATAATTTAACACATCAAACCGTTGAAGCGGAGATAACGGCGATGATGCCTGTACAGAGAACCCGCGTTGCTGCATTTGCCGGGGATATGCTGGTATCCCGCTAAGCGCACAGGTCATGCTGTGAAATCAAGGTGGCACCGCGGATAAGCTGTTATTCGTCCTTGGCAGAAGGTTCATTCTGTCAAGGACGTTTTGTGATTTAAGGAGGATTTGTATATGAAAATCAGCCCGACTATCGACGAAGTCAAAGAGATTGCTTCCTCATCCGAGTACGACGTACTGCCGGTGAGCTGTGAGCTTCTTTCCGACTTCACTACGCCCATCGAAGCCATGAGGATACTGAAAAATGTTTCGACACATTGCTATATGCTGGAATCCGCTCAATCGAACGAAACATGGGGACGGTATACCTTTCTCGGCTTTGAGCCGAAGATGGAGATCACCTGCATAGAAGGGGAAATGAAGCTCGGAAACCTCAAGGTCAAAACCGATGATCCTTCTGCATATCTGCGGCAGATCCTCAGCGAATACAAGAGTCCGCGTTTTGATTATCTGCCTCCCTTCGCGGGCGGACTGGTCGGCTATTTTTCCTATGATTATCTCGCCTACAGCGAACCGAGCGTGAAACGTGACACGGAGGATACTGAAAACTTCAAGGACGTTGATCTGATGCTGTTCGACAAGGTGATCGCCTTCGATCATCTGAAACAAAAGATCATCCTCATCGTCAATATGCCGCTTGATGACGTAGAGGTCGGCTACAACAAGGCGGTCATGGAGCTTTCCCAGCTCAGCGATCTTCTGAAAAACGGCGCTAAGAAGAGTGAACCCGCAGGAAAACTGACGGGTGAGGTCACACCTCTGTTTGATCAAAAGAAGTTCTGCGCAATGGTGGAAAAGGCAAAGCACCATATCCGCGAGGGCGATATCTTCCAGATCGTGCTGTCAAATCGTTTATCCGCTCCGTTTGAAGGAAGCCTGTTCAACACCTACCGGGTGCTCAGAACCATCAATCCCTCGCCGTATATGTTCTATTTCTCCGGCACGGATGTTGAGGTCGCGGGCGCGTCGCCGGAAACCTTAGTCAAGCTGGAGGACGGTGTGCTCCATACCTTTCCGCTCGCCGGTACCAGACCCAGAGGAAAAACAGAAGAGGAGGACAGGGCGCTGGAAGCGGAGCTGCTGTGTGATGAAAAGGAGCTTGCCGAGCACAATATGCTGGTCGATCTCGGACGCAACGATCTTGGCAAGATCAGCAAATTCGGCACCGTAGCAGTCGAAAAGCTGCACTCCGTCGAACGGTTCTCCCACGTCATGCACATCGGCTCAACGGTACGCGGTGAGATACGTGACGATAAGGATGCGCTGGACGCGATCGAAGCGGTACTGCCCGCGGGAACGCTGTCCGGAGCGCCGAAGATACGTGCCTGTCAGCTGATCGGAGAGCTGGAGAACAACAAGCGCGGCATTTACGGCGGCGCGATCGGCTACATCGATTTCACCGGCAACATGGACACCTGCATCGCCATCCGTATCGCCTATAAGAAAAACGGAAAGGTGTTTGTCCGCAGCGGCGCGGGGATCGTCGCCGACTCCGATCCCGAAAAGGAATATGAGGAGTGCCTGAACAAGGCGAAAGCCTCGCTCGCGGCGCTCCGGATCGCTCAGGAGGTGGAATAATGGTATTATTGATCGACAATTACGACAGCTTTTCCTACAACCTTTACCAGTATATCGGCGAGATCGATCCCGATATCAAGGTCATCCGCAACGATGAACTGACCGTCGAGGAGATCCGCGCGCAGGCGCCCGACCGTATCATCCTTTCTCCGGGACCGGGCAGGCCGGAGGACGCCGGCAACATCATCGAGGTCGTCCGCAAGCTCGGCATAGAGATACCGATCCTCGGCGTATGTCTCGGTCATCAGGCGATCTGTGCCGTGTACGGCGCGACGATCACCTATGCCAAGCAGCTCATGCACGGCAAGCAGAGCGAG
>ONUI01000239.1 GCA_900320995.1 uncultured Eubacteriales bacterium | reverse complement strand
CATCCTCGATCCCAGAGATACCTACGCCGATCCCAAGGAATGGGACGACAAGGCGAAGGATCTGGCGGAGCGCTTCATCAAGAACTTTGAGAAGTACACCACCAATGAGGCCGGTAAGGCGCTGGTAGCGGCAGGCCCGAAGGTCTGATTCAATTAGGAATGAGGAATTAGAAATTAGGAATTTCTGAAACTGAAAACCACATAAAAATGAGAGGTACCGACTTTTTCGTCAGTACCTCTTTTGTTATTTGATGAATGGAAAGACGGGATCAATTCCTAATTCCTCATTCCTAATTCCTAATTATTACAGGTCCATCCCCCAGCTGAGCATTTCTCCGGGAAGTACAGTGCCCAGAAGCCCTCGCTGTGGGTCGCGTCGGAATCTGTCTTGGTGATCATCTTGTCGGCGGGATAGCCGTGTGCCGTCATCCAGCCCTCCATCGCCGTAGCGTTGGGATACAACGCCTGCTCGAGCTGATCATTGGCGCTGTTGCCGCAGAAGAAGTAGACGCGCGGGGTGTTGCCCGAGAAGTCAAGGGTATCAAGATAGTTATCCCATACCGATTGATTGTAGAGGATGAAGGCGGGGGAGAGAGCGCCGACATAGCGGAACTTGTCCATATTCTCCATACCGATGTAGAACGCCTCAATACCGCCGGAGGACGATCCCGCGATGCCGCGGATCGAGTTGGTGTTGTAATTCTGCTCGACATAGGGGATGACGGTGTCGGTCACAAAGTCGGAGAATACCTTGCCGCCGCCGTTTTTGAAGGTGCTCATATCCTCACCCGCAACGGTCGCGACCTCGCCGAGGTCGGGGGTCAGCTCATGGTTGCGGCGCGCTTCGGTATTACCGCAGGCGATACCGACCACGATCACGCCGTCGCCGCCGTTCTGCATGAGGGAAAGAACGCTCTCGTCACATTCCCACTCATAGCCCGACAGGGTGGTCGCCTGGCCGAAGAGGTTCTGACCGTCGCACATATACAGCACGGAGTATTTCTTGCTCGTGTCGGCGGCGTTGTAGCCCTCGGGCAGCCAGACATAGACATTCTTTTTGTAGCCGTCGGGATAGTCAAAGCTGACGGTCTTGATAGTGCCCTCGTTGTTCTGACCATAGGGGTAAACGCCCGCGAGATATTTACTGCCGGAGGCCTTTGCCTGAATGAAATAGCCGGAGCTCGCTTTCGTGACGGGCAGATCGGTCGTCTGGATCTGCGCGCCGTTGTTGAAGATCACACGGTCATACTGTGTGACGTCAACGTTCATGCCGTAGACCTTTTCGCCGTAGCTGTTGGTAACGGGATTTGTCATCGCTGTGCCGGGCCATGCCTTTTGTATCGCGCCGGTTTCACTGTTAAAGAGATAGGCGTAGACCGCGGTCCATTTCTTATTATTGGTAAAGTAGATCGGAATGATGTTTTTCACTTTCGTCACCTCGTCGGGAGCTTCTGTGGGAGCCTCTGTCGGAGCGATGGTGGGCGCTTGCGTCGGCAGGAACTCGCCGGAAGGAAATTGGTCGATCACGCCGACCAGATAGCGCTGGATCATCGTCGCGTCGAGGATCGTCAGCTCGTCATCCGCGTCAACATCGCCGCGCGTCTGCGCGTCCTCATCCAACTGAATGACGTCCGCCAAGGCGCGCCGGATCGTCGTGACGTCGAGGATCGTGACGTCATCATCGCCGTCAGCGTCGCCGTACAGCTGTGCCGCCGCCGTGCTGACGGACACACCGAGGAAAACGCCGAGGGTCAATACCGCGATCAGCAGAAGAGATATAAGCTTCTTTTTCATAATAACACCTTCTTCGGAAATACTGTATTTACTGTTCGTTTCTATTATAAAGGTTTTATGAACGATATTTCAATAGTTTGTGAAAATATTCTCGGCGTATTGACAAAGAAATACTTATTTTGCTATAATAGCAATATATATGTATAATAGGGTCAGTATGAGAAAATCAACAGTGCGGATCGTCAACAAGGAAAAAGCGCACTAAACCCGCGAACATCGACGACCGCGACCGTATTTCCTGACAGGAAAAGAGGGGATATATTTGGCGTATAACGAAAAGAATAACCCGGATATCGAACGTGAAGAAATCGATATGGTAGATGAACGCGACGCGGAAAACGCCCGATTGACGGATGATACCGTAGTGAAGGACGACGTGGATATCGATGATTTGAAGTATGAGTATCCGGAGGATGATTATTCCGATTTTGAGGCATTCGACGTCAGCGAGCCGCGTGCTCCCATCAAGGAGATGGACGCTATCGAAGAGGCGCTGGCGATCCGTCGCCGCGACTGGATCAAGATGCATCTGAGCTATATCTATGCCGCGGTCGGCGTGGTCATCGTCGGACTGATCGTGTTCGGTATCTATATGTATTCCGCAAGCACCAACCCGATGAGTCGTTTTATCGGCTCTTTGTCCAAGGACTTCTCCACCTCGTTCCATTATGAGATCGCGGTGACCGAGGACGACAAGCCGATGATGAGCCATACGGGTGATATCGCTGTCGATCGTTCCAAGCATTCGGTCAAATCTCTGTATGAAGCGGATTATAACAGCTATACTTATACCGGAGCGGTCTATGCGTACGACAAGAGAGCGGCAAAGGGCAGTTATTACAACAACAAATGGAACATCCGTGAATGTACCGATAGTGTACAGGACTTTTTTGATTTTGATAAGGCATTCCGTTCCGGCGGATTTGACGCGGGCGC
>ONUI01000240.1 GCA_900320995.1 uncultured Eubacteriales bacterium | reverse complement strand
CTCGGGCACCTTGGCGGCGGCTTCTTCGGCAGAACGGAAGTCCATACCCGACTTGGCGGAGCGCTTCTGCACCTTTTGGGCACGCATGAGCGCCGGCAGAGATCGTGCTACGTCGTCGACAGAATCGGCATTGCTCTTCTGCGACTTGGTCCGCATCTTAATGGCGTCCCAGTTTTTGAGCACCTCTTGAGGGGTATCGGCTTCGATATTACCGAAAACATGGGGATGGCGGATGATCAGCTTCTGACACACATCGTTGCAAACGTCGTTAAAATCGAACCGTTCCGCTTCTTCCTCCATCAGTGAATGGAAGATCACCTGCATCAGCACATCGCCGAGTTCCTCTTTGAGCAGGGGCGAATCTCCCTTGTCGATCGCCTCGACCGCCTCATAGGTCTCTTCGATGAAATTCTGGCGGATACTCTCGTGCGTCTGCACCCTGTCCCAGGGGCATCCATCGGGAGCGCGCAGGATCCGCATGATGTGGATCAGATCATTGATATCATATGTATCCTTGTACTGAAAATCCATAGTCTCTCCAAAAAGCGGCAGAAAACCGCTTATATCCTATATATTACCTTAATAAATGGAGTTTTTCAAGAATTGTTACAATATTGTTGCCTTTTGGCAGCATATATATTTCTTCCTTATTAAATGTCTTGATCAGCATCAGTGCGACGATGTAAACGATCACCGCTGCTACGATCGCGACCATCAGCGCGATCACATAGCTGACAAAGCGATTCATCAGCATATAAACGCCGTACGCTGTCGCCGCGCAGAGCGCCGCGCAGATAAAGGGCTTTAAGATCGTATTGATAAAGTCAGGTCTGACGCCGGAATGCTTGATAAGCAGGTACATACCGGCGACAAAAACAAAGGTGAACGCGACCAGTGAGCCGATCGCGGCGCCGGTGACATTCAGCTCCGCCATGCTGACGAAGAGATAGTTGGTCGAGATCTTGAGCACCATCGCGATGGTGCAGAGGATCAGCGGCAGGTTGACCTTGCCCAGACTCTGCAGCATACTCATCACCGGAGTAGACGCGGCGACCACGATGCACGAGAAGCCCATCAGACGCAGGATAGAAGCGGAGACCTCCGCCTCGAAGCCGCCGCCGTAGAGCAGCGAGATGATCGGATTCGCCAGCGCGAACAGAGAGAGTCCGGCGGGCAGGGTGAAGATCATCGTCAGCTTGATAACAGTCTCCATGCTCTGCTTGAGCTCTTTTTTGTCACCCGAGGTGTAGGCGGCGGTGACGTTCGGCAGTGCCGAGGTACCGAACACCTGCGTGACCGTCGTGACCAGCTGCATCAGCGGCAGAGCGTTGGCAAAGCAGCCCCATAAGGAGGTATGCAGCTTGATCTCTTCGCCCTGTACCATGTTGTACAGCTCCGCCGAATACTTCGGATCGAACTGTGAGATCAGTCCGTCGAGGTTCACGCGGCAGGTATTGTACAGGACATTCTGGATCACGACCGCGTCGATGGTCGTGGAAATATTCATGATAAACGCCGAGAGGATGATCGGGATCGCGGTGTTGCGCAGGATACGGAAGGTCTCTCGCTGTGTACGCGCGTCGACCGAATCGCGATACATCTCGTCGGTAACGATGAACTTGTGTTTGGAATAGTAAATGCGCAGGAACAGGAACGCTACCAGCGATCCCAGCGCGATACCCGCGATCGCCGCCGCGACGGAATACGCCAGCAGCCGCTGCATCGCCATTTCGGCAGTGGGATACATCTTGCCGAAAACCGTTCCCTTTGCGCCGAATTCGTCCATGCCGAACTTCATCACGAGGAAGCCCATCGACAGACCGCTGATGACCTTGACCAGCATTTCGATGACCTCGCTGCACGCGGTGGGGAACATATTGCGCTGTCCCTCAAAGTAGCCGCGGTAGATCGCGACCAGACAGCCGATGAAGATCGAAGGCGCGAGGGTCATCATCGCGTAGATGGAATCAGGCGATTTGATCAGCTGTACATAAATGAAGCTGATACCGACCATCAGCGCGAAGCAGATCACGCCCATCGAGATAAAGAACTTTTTGGATGTTTTATAGATGACGTCTACATCCCGATACCGCTTTTGCGTGATGCTCTCCGCGATCAGACGCGATACAGCGATCGGAAATCCCGCCGTCGCCAGCGCGAAAAGCGGGGTGTAAACCTCATAGGCGTTGCTCAGCAGTCCGATACCGACACTGCTCATCGAGAAGCCCGCAGCGTCATCATAAGCGGCAAACATACGGTACAGGAAGATCTTGTACAGCATGCCGAGCACCTTGACCACGACCATGCTGACGGTCATGATCATCGCGCCCTTCAAAAAGGTTTTTGATGTGTTCTTACTGAAACTGTCGTTGTTCATAACATCGCTCCGTTTTTA
>ONUI01000241.1 GCA_900320995.1 uncultured Eubacteriales bacterium | reverse complement strand
GCCGTCATCACATCTATCGTCACCGACAGCCGCAAGGCGGGCAAGGGGTCGCTCTTTGCCGCGATCAAGGGCGCCCGCGTCGACGGTCACCGCTTTATTCCCGCGGTTGCCGAACAGGGCGCGGTATGCGTGCTGTGTGAGGAAAAGCCCGACACGGACGTCGCCTATATCAAGGTCGAGTCAACGCTTGTCGCGCTCAAGGGCATCGCCGAGTATTACCGCTCGCTGTTCACAATCCCGTTCATCGGCATCACCGGCTCGGTCGGCAAGACTTCTACCAAAGAATTCATCAGTGCTGTTCTTGCGCAAAAATACAACGTCCATAAGACCGGCGGCAACTTCAACAACGAGCTGGGCGTTCCGATCACCCTCTTCGGGCTCGAGGAGGAGCATGAGGTCGCCGTCATCGAGATGGGTATCTCCGGCTTCGGTGAGATGACCCGCCTGTCCAAAATGGTGAGACCCGATATCTGCGTCATCACCAACATCGGCTACTGTCATCTGGAGAATCTCGGCGACCGTGACGGCGTTCTGCGCGCCAAGACCGAGATGTTTCAATATCTGAGCGCCGACGGTACCATCATCCTGTGTCATGATGATGACAAGCTGCGTACCGTCACGGATTATCACGGCATCCGCCCGACCTTCTACGGCACCGGCAACGATGAATACCGCGCCGAGAATATCACGGAAAAAGGGCTGGACGGTATCGGGTGTACGCTGATCCACCGTTCACGCACGGATGATCCCGATGATAACGCCCGCATCGACGTGACCATCCCCACGATGGGACGGCATAATGTCCTCAACGCTCTGTGTGCGATGGCGGTGGGCACACAGCTTGGGCTCACTCCCGAAGAGATCAAGCGCGGGCTTGAGAGCTTTGAGAACGTCGGCTCACGCAATCATATCATCAAGACCGACACCCTGACCATCATCGATGACTGCTACAACGCCAACCCCACCTCCACCAAGGCGGGACTGGATACGCTGAGTAAGCTCGGCGGCCGCAGGGTCGCGATCCTCGGCGATATGAAGGAGCTGGGCACGGATGAGATCGCCCTGCACCGCGAGGTCGGCGCCTACGCCAAAGAGGTCGGCATCGATATGCTGGTCGCGGTGGGACCGCTGAGTGAAGCGACCGCCGAGGGCTACGGCAAGGGCGCGTATTATTACCCCACCGTGGAGCGGTGCATCGACCGGCTCAAGCGGTATTTGCGGCCCGGCGACACCATCTTAGTCAAAGCGAGCCACAGTATGCAGTTCGAGCGCATCGTGGAAGCGCTTTCGTAATTTGGAATTAGTAATGAGGAATTAGGAATGAAGGGAAAGCCTTCGGCTTTTGATTCCTATAGGATGTCGCAAAAACGTGACAACTCCTTTCTTAAGAGAGCTGTCACGAATTGACTGAGGGTTGACATAGCTATCAATCAGGTGCGGACAGCGTCCGCCCACAATTCCTAATTCCTAACTCCTAATTCCTCATTATTTACAGTCCGGAGGATCACCATGAAATTCATCTCTTGGAATGTCAACGGCCTGCGGGCGGTTGTCAACAAAGGATTCAAAGATATTTTTACCGAGCTTGCCGCGGACTTCTTCTGTCTGCAGGAAACGAAGCTGCAGGAGGGGCAGATCGACCTGAGCTTTGAGGGCTACGAGAGTTATTGGAACTATGCCGAGAAAAAGGGCTATTCCGGTACGGCGATCTTTACGAAGCATACGCCGCTTTCGGTCAGCTGCGGGATCGGCGTCGAGGAGCATGACAACGAGGGCAGAGTTATCACCCTCGAGTATGAGGAGTTTTACCTCGTCACGGTCTACACGCCGAACAGCCAGAATGAGCTCAAACGCCTCGATTATCGTATGCGGTGGGAGGATGACTTCCTCGCCTACATCAAATCGCTCGACGAGAAAAAGCCCGTCATCTTCTGCGGCGACCTCAACGTCGCCCATCAGGAGATCGACCTCAAAAATCCCAAGACCAACCGCAAGAACGCGGGCTTCACGGATGAAGAACGCGCCAAGATGACCGTGGTGTTGTCATCGGGCTTTACCGATACATGGCGCAGCCTGAATCCCGATACGGAGGGCGTGTACTCATGGTGGAGCTACCGCTTCAATGCACGCAAGAACAACGCGGGATGGCGCATCGACTATTTCATCGTGTCCGATCGTTTGATGGACAAGGTAGAGGATGCGCGCATCCATACCGATATCATGGGCTCGGATCATTGCCCTGTGGAGTTGGAACTCTCCATTTGATTCGGAGTATAAAGGCACAGCGGTTTCGGCGCTGTGCCTTTGTTTTATGATTGCGTTTTTGTCAGCTTGCGTTTACGATGGAGCACTGCCGTCATGTAGATGAACAGGATCTCGACCGACAGCAGGGCGAGCGTGCTCAGTGTCGCATTGGTCAAATAGCTGCGCAGCTGTGCCGTACCGATGACCGCGATCAGACCGAGTACATAGTCGATCAGCTCAAACAGCATTTCCAGTCCTGTAAAGACGTATACCGGGATTGGACTGCAGGGGTTTTTGGCGCGGAAGAACCGCAATACGATGATGATAAACGCAACATTGACCGCGACAGCTGCGATAACGGCTGATCCGCGCAGCGCTGTATAATTGCGCCAGCTCAGATAATAGCGGAACAGAACGCCCAACAGATTCAGTACAACAATGGACAGCATGATCCGCTTTGCCGCCTGTGGGGTGAATTCGTCCTTGACGGATTTGATGAACCCGTAGAACAGGATGACGGTGACCAATGTCAAAAAGACCATTCTGCTGATCAGCAGCGTCGATTCATATACCGTTCGAAACGCCCGGGCGTCGGTCAGATAATAGAATGTATTCCATAGCGTCAGGATCAGATTGACGGAACACGCCACCGCGAACAAGGCGGTCAGGACGCGCTTGTGTACGGGGTACTCGAGCACGGGATTGACCTCGGGATAGGTTTGCATATCGTCGTCGTAGAGCAGGTCGTTCAACGTGGTATCCAGAGCGCGGGCAAGCGCCTTTGCCGTCAGCAGGTCGGGATAGCGCGAGCCGTTCTCCCAGCGCGATACCGCCTGCCGTGTGACATATAATTGATCCGCGAGCGTCTGTTGGGTGATGCCCATCTCCTCGCGTGCCTTGCGAATGTTTTCTCCGAATTCAGCCATGATTCAACTTCCTTTCTATTCATGTTCCTTGAATATCGCCTCTGAGGTATCTGTAGGTACCGGAGGCGTATTCTGTCTGTCAGCCCTAATGCCGATGATGATCGACAGGATGAACACCACCAGCAAGGGTCCGAAGATGATGGTCAAGTACCAGTTCCTCGTTGCGAGCCCGATGATCAGTATGATCAAATCGATCACGGTAAGCACAACCGTCAACGTCGTGCGTGTAGAATGTTTTTGGGTGCTGTATACGTCCTTGATTTGATTGGCATAGGCGGCTACGGGACGGTTTTTCATATAGTCAGGTTTGTTGTTTTCCATGTTGCTCATCCTTTCGGTTGCTTTGCTTGACTCCATCATACGACGGCGTCACTCAAAAAGCAAGCACCACCCTGCAAAACGATGTTGACAGAGCGGTGCGTTCAGTTTTTAAGCCGTTTTTGCGGTTAACAATATGAAATCAGTATTACGATGAAATGATAGTATATGTCCTGCCTTAGCCAATATGGAAGGCTTTTTTATTTAATGCCGTAAAGTCGTTTGGCGTTCTCGGTGGTGATGTCGATCAGCTCCTGCGCGTCCATGCCGCGGATCTCGGCGATCCTCGCGGCGGTGTAGGCGATGTTGCGGCTGTCGTTGCGCTTGCCGCGGTAGGGCACGGGGGAGAGATAGGGCGCGTCGGTCTCGAGCAGGAGTCGGTCGAGCGGTACCGCCGCCGCGACTTCGACAGGGACGCGGGCGTTCTTGAAGGTGACCGTGCCGCCGAGGGAGATGCTCATGCCGAGCTTTAATACCTCTTTGAGCATTTCGACACTGCCCGAGTAGCAGTGCATGAGCCCTTTCGGCTGATACTTTCGCACCAATGCCATCACGTCGCCGTGGGCTTCACGATCATGGATGACGACGGGCACATCCAGCTCGCGCGCAAGTAGTAGCTGTTCTTCAAAGACACGGTTTTGAACATCCCGCGGGATGTCCCAGTGATAGTCCAGCCCGATCTCGCCGAGCGCGACCACCCGCGGGTGCTTTAATAACTCAGTTAAACGCTCGAGATAATCGGCGGGCAGTCCCTCGAGGTTTTCGGGATGGATACCGGCGCAGGCGTATACATGCGGATAGGTCTCGGCATATGAGATCGCTGTTTCGGCGGTCTCGAGATCAACCGCTGCGTTGACGACGTAAGCTACGCCGTTTTGAGGAAGCGAGGATAGGAGCGCGCTCCTGTCGTCGTCAAACCATTTGTCGTCATAATGCGCGTGCGCGTCAAAGATGTTGTGTAGCATGATCATTACCTTTCTGTGAACTGTAGGGGAGGGGCTTGCTCCTCCCGTATCGCGCAAGCGATATTTGCGAAGCAAGGGTTGCAGATGCTTCGCCTTATTCGGCGGAGACGCCTTTCTCTAAGCGAGAACGGCAACCCTTTTGTCCGCTTCGCGGACATTTCCCCTATCAGGGGAATCTCCCACTGTCACTTCGTGACATCTCCCCAACGGGGAGCACCCCTCCCCTACAATGACAAACCAAATCATCTGTTGTTGATATGAAACAGGCTCCCATACTATCGGGAGCCTGTAATTGTTTTGCTTACACCAAGCTTCCTCCGGGGAGGATGCTGTCGTCGATGGTGACGACCTTGAGTCCGTCGCCGCTCTCGGCGGAGAGGATCATGCCGCAGCTCTCGATGCCCATCATCTTGCGGGGCGCGAGGTTCGCGACATAGGCGATGTTCTTGCCCACGAGCTCCTCGGGATCGTA
>ONUI01000267.1 GCA_900320995.1 uncultured Eubacteriales bacterium | reverse complement strand
TATGCCGCGCTGCCGAAATAGCAAACGGGTACATAGCCCTTTTTGCCGTCGGACAGCTTATCCGCGATTTGAATATCGTCGGCGAGGATCGGCGAACCGACGCTTGTATCCTTTGTATAGCAGATCGAGTTGTCGTGTCCGTCAAAGCCTGCCGCCGTGTATTTGACCGTACCGTACATCACCGCCTGTGAGGTCGATTTGATCTTTGCCATTCGAATGTCGGTGACAGCTGCTTTCTCGTTGGTAGTGACCGTATAGCCGAGGTAGGAATAAGAGCGTTTTTTCTCTCTTAATTCCGGCGTCAGGTTGACGTCGATCACCTGATACCCCTGCTGCGTCAGCTTGCTTTTGGCGATGGTCTCGCTTCCCTCGCAGGATAGATAGACCGAGGCGATATACTGCTTCTTTTCAGCCGTATCGACCGCGTCCGTTGCACCCTGCGTTTCTTCCTTGGGCTTGCCGCCGTCCTTTACCTCTGTTGTGTTCGCCGACTCTCCCGGATCGGAATAGAACAGATAAACCGCGGGAGCGTCTCCTTCTTTGACATTGGCGTTGAGGTTGGCGGCGTAGAGCTCGTCAAAGTTCCTGACCGCCTTGTATCCTGCCGGATTCGCGGCGTCGTTTTTCTTGACGATAAACGGTGCGCTTCCGTCCGGCACGACGATCGGCTTGCCTGCCTGCGTATTTTGTGAAGAGTAAAGCGCGTTCCACTGCTTGCCCTCGTAGGCGTTCAGATCAGCCTTGCCGTCGGGACTTTGAATGAGGTCATATCGCAGCAAGCCTCGGTTGTCAGAGTCGTTGACATCAGCGCTCAGATCCATCGTTATCGTCGGGATATCCGTATAGGTGAGATCGTCACATTCGGGCTTGAGGCAATCGTACAGGAACACAACGAGCATAATGAGCAGGATTGCGAGGGTTATGAGAGAGCATCCCGCGCTCACATACGCGGCGCCCTTGGCGAGTCCGCCGAAGATCCATGCTAAGGTAGTATGACTTGCCGCCCATACCGCCGCATCCTTGGCAAACCAGCCGACCATCATATTCGGAAGCATACCGATCGCCGTGATGCCTGCGAGCGAGGTCGTGGTAGAGCACCATGAGGATATGGCTTCGAGCGTCGCGATAAACTTGTTGCGCTTTGTCAGGTTCTCCGCCGTATCCTTTAGGTTGGTATAGCGCTGCGCGTCGCCGGTGACAGCGCATTCCTGTTCAAATAGCTTTTGATCTACGCCCGTCCAGACGGAGATCGTTTCGGTATTGTTATCATCACGGCACACTTTTTGGGCTTCGTTGATCGAATTTGCAAAATCATTTTCTGCCCCCGAAAGGTCGTTCAGATAAAATGTGCTTACCGGGAATCCGACCATCTGCGCCGTGATGATCTGACCGTTGGTCATGGAGGCGATCAGCGGATAGAGCTTTCTCAGTTCCGCCTTATTGCTGAGCGTCAGATTGCCCATCTCCACGAGCCAATCGCCGAGCGGCGTATTGTCGTCATATTGGTATTGGTTGAGAACCCCGTAAGCCGTAAGCGCGAGCGACTCGGAGCCGATCTCGCTCACTTCTTCCGCCGGCGCTTCTTCGGGGTTGGGATCGGGCATCTTGCCGCCGTTATCGTTCACCCGAGCGAGACCGTTTTGATATTTTGTCGAGAAATCGTGGATCACGTCGACCAATCGCTCTGCGCTTGACAGGTAATCTCTGTCAAGCTGCGCGTAAGGATCGGTACCTGCCTCAATGTTGTCGTCATCGTTTCCGACTCATCGTTTCCGACGTCGAGGATATCCTTGTTTTGACGCACGCGGCTTGCCCAGTTATCCTCGGAGCAATCCGAAACGCCGAGCGCAAGCTGATTATAAACGGTCGTGCTGACGGTAGCAGCCGTTTGAAGCAACAGCTTTTGCAGCATATCCTTATTGAGCGAATCGCTCAGGTAGTAATCGCCCAGCTTCATATTGAGTTCGGGGATCTCATACAAATTGAGGAATTTAAGCGCCGTCTTTGCGTTATAGCTGCCGCTCTCGACCTTGCCCTTGAACTCCTTGATGGTGTTGTATTGCTCGTCGATCACGGAATCCAGACCGGGATACTGCCGCGCGACAAGATCCTTGTAGTTGATCGTGCTGAAGCCCGAGGTCATCTGCATCATACGCACGTCGGTGAGCGCCTCGTCCTTATTCCCGGTAGTGGTATAGCCGAGAACGACCGCGTCTTCATCTGTACCTTCGTTCAGGTTGCCCTCAACAGGTGTAAAGCCGTCTTTCCTGCAAGCTTCTGCTGCGGCTTCTGCGGTCTTTCCCTGATAGATACGCACCTCGCCGACATACTGCGCCTTGGCTTCTTCCGCCCTTGCGAGGAAGCCGAACATCTGAAAGTGCGCCAAAAAGCCGATCGACAGGGCAAGTACAACGGCAAGGGACGCAAAGAGCAGCTTACTCGTTTTCTTCGTCAGCTTGTTGATCATTTTTCTTGCCCTCCTTTCTGCGTTTTCTGAGATACAGAATGGTAATGACGGCGACAATGACGATCACGCCGCCGATCAGGATGATCCATGAAATATTGTCCGAGATCATCGACGCGAAAAGCGGCGTTGCGACTTCTTTGGTGTCTGTCATGGAAAAGCCGCGCGTATAATCATCCGCGTGAATATATTTGGTCGCCTGAAATTGGCTGATATTCTTGGCGACGGTCGCCGAACCGTTGCCGGTCGAGCTGATCCCGATATAGGAGCCGTCGTACAAGCCGCCGC
>ONUI01000242.1 GCA_900320995.1 uncultured Eubacteriales bacterium | reverse complement strand
CAAGCGCCTGACGGACGAATATGAAGGCGACACCAATATCCGCTTTGAATACTCTCCCGAGAGTTTCAGCGGCACCGAGATGGACAACGCGGTAGCGATTTGCGACAGGGTGATCGAGGAGCTCGGCTCTTCCGCCGAGAATCCGGTGATCCTCAATCTGCCGAATACCGTTGAGATGTGTACGCCGAACACCTACGCCGACCAGATCGAGTACTTCATCCGTCATTTGAAGCACCGTGAAGCGGCGATCATCAGCGTTCATCCTCACAACGACAGAGGCTGCGGCGTAGCTGCCGGCGAATTGGCACTGCTTGCCGGCGCTGAGCGTGTTGAAGGCACCTTGTTCGGCAACGGCGAAAGAACCGGCAACATGGATATCGTCACCATGGGACTGAACATGTTCACCCAAGGCGTTGACCCGAAGCTCGACTTCTCAAATCTTCCCAAGCTGCGCGAGATTTACGAGCGCTGCACCAACATGCAGATCGATCCGCGTCAGCCCTATATCGGCGAGCTGGTGTTCACAGCCTTCTCCGGCTCTCATCAGGACGCAATCAACAAGGGTTATCAGTACATGAAGGAAAGCGGTACCGAGATGTGGGAGATCCCCTATCTCCCGATCGACCCTGCCGACGTCGGCAGAGAATACGAGCCGATCATCCGCATCAATTCTCAGTCCGGCAAGGGCGGCGCTGCGTTCGTAATGAGCAATAACTTCGGCTATGATCTGCCGAAGCGTATGCACCCGGAATTCTCCAAGCTCGTGCAGGCAAAATGTGAGGAGCTCGGCAGAGAGCTGATCCCGAAGGAACTGTTCGACGTGTTTGAAAAGAACTATTTACAGCATCCGATGAAGTACGCGCTGACCAGCAGAAAAATCTACGAGGAAAGTGATGAGCACGGCAGAGATTACGTCCACTTCAAGGGCAAAATGAGAGTGGAAGGCAACGAAATAAAGCTCAGCGGCACCGGCAACGGTCCGATCGACGCCTTCTTCAACGCGCTGAAAAAGGTCGGTCTGGACAAATACAAATTCATCAGCTACAACCAGCACGCGATTTCGGAAGGCTCCGACGCAAAGGCGGTTTCCTATATCGAATTGCAGAAGCCGGACGGCGGCAACATCTTCGGTATCGGCATTGATTCCAACGTCAATATCGCCTCCGTTCTCGGCGTACTCAACGCTATCAACAGAGCAGAAGCATAAAAAACGGGCAGCGGATTTTTCCGCTGCCCTTGTTGTTTTATTAATATGCAGGATAAAGCGTTTCTCTGTAATCGGCGACAAAGAGCTGGATCAGGCTTGCATCGACGACTGTGACCTGACCGTCGCCGTTCATATCCCCTTTGGGATGGCTGTTGCCGGGAATGACGGAAAGGATCTCGGAAATCACCTTGTAGGCTTCGTAGTCGTTGTAATGGAACACCGCCTCGTCCACCTCATCGGGCGTGACGTTGTATTCCTCCAGGAATTCGGCGATTTCATCAACTGGAGCAAGGCTGCCGGAACCGTATTGAGCCATCAGGATCATGGCAACCGTCTCCGCCGGCGACTCATAAGGATAGGGCCCGATGGGTTTGTCAAAATCGACGCCGGATTCGGCAATAGCGTTGTTGTATTCCGCATCGGTCAGCCCCAATGCTCTCGCGGTATCCTGAGCGGTCTGCTCCACCGTCCTGTCGCTGAACATAGCGGCATAATAGACGCCGCCGATCCCCTCGTTTTTCAGGAAGTCCACAAAGAGACTGTAGGCGGTCTCGCCCTGCCGGTAGGCTTCGCCGACAACATTGCCGATAGAGGTGATGGCGACCGGTCTGCCGTAGACGCTGCTGTCCATATTCACCCATGCCGCGTCATAGCAGGATTTGTTGGCGTCAACCGGATCCTCGCTGTTGGAGCCTGTCATATAGATCATATCGCCCAGGCACTCCGACGCGATGATCAGGTCGCTTGTCTGCATCATCCAGTCCGCGCTGATGATGATGCCGTAGTTGTGATTTTTCTCAAGCGTATAGCCGTTGCCGGTCACGTCAAACGACCAGATGCTGTTGCCCTCATCGGTCATTTTACCCTTTTTGGAGCCCCATGTAATCATTTCTCCCTCGGCGCGGTCGTAAAGGTAGACATAGGCGTCCTTGAAATTCTTCCAGTAATTCGGATCGGCGTAGAAATAGACCTTGCTGTCGGACTTCTTCTCCCATTGGGGTTTATCGGCAGGCGTAAAAGGTTCATCCGGGGTAGCAGGCGCAATGATCTCGCGTTCGGTACGGTACTTGCCGGTTACGTCACCGCAGACCATATACTGCATGACTTTACCGCCCGAGACCTCGCAGCGGACGACCATATCTTTATCGTTCAGCGTATAAGCAACGCTGTC
>ONUI01000243.1 GCA_900320995.1 uncultured Eubacteriales bacterium | reverse complement strand
CTCCTACGTATTCGGACGCGTTTTTGCCGTGCTTTTCGAGCAGCTTGACGATCGCGGAGCCGACGATCGCGCCGTCGGAGAGATCCGCCATCTTCTTCGCCTGTTCGGGCGTTGAAATGCCGAACCCGATCGCGCAGGGGGTGCCTGTATTCTCCCGGATGACCTTGATAATGGACGTAAGATCGGTTTTGATCTCACTGCGCATACCGGTTACACCGAGACTGGACACAACATAGATGAAACCCTCTGCTTCCTTGGCGATCATCGCGATACGATTTTCTGAGGTAGGCGCGATCAGAGAGATCAGATCGACGCTGTATTGTTTGCACAGGGGGCAGATCAGGCAGGATCAGCCCGTCGATCCCGATCTCGTTACAGGTCGAGATAAATCTTTCGGCGCCGTAGGAGAACACGACATTGGCGTAGGTCATGAACACCATCGGCACGCTGACGTCGCGTCGCAGCTCCCTGACGAGTGAAAAAACCTTGTCGGTCGTGACGCCGCCGGAAAGCGCTCTGAGATTTGCCCCCTGAATGACGGGACCTTCCGCGGTTGGATCGGAGAACGGGATACCCAGCTCGATAAGGTCGGCTCCGTTTTCGACCGCGGAACGCACGACCGCGGCTGTCGTTTCCAAATCGGGATCGCCGCAGGTAACAAAGGCGATGAAGGCTTTTCCGTTTGCAAAAGCATTGCGGATATTACTCATGGATATCCTCCCCTCTGTAGCGCGCGATAGCGGCGCAGTCTTTGTCGCCTCTGCCTGAGATCGTGATTACGATGATCTGATCCTTTTCCATCGTAGGCGCGAGCTTTATCGCGTGTGCTACGGCGTGCGCGGATTCGATAGCGGGGATGATCCCCTCTGTTTTGGCGAGATACTCAAAGGCGCATACCGCCTCTTCATCGGTGATCGGCACATACTCCGCTCTGCCGATATCATGCAGATGAGCGTGCTCGGGCCCTACGCCGGGATAATCCAAGCCGGCTGAGATCGAATAAACGGGAGCGATCTGACCGTATTTATCCTGACAGAAATATGATTTCATGCCGTGGAAGATGCCGAGCTTGCCGGTGGCGATGGTCGCGGCTGTCTCAAAGGTATCGACGCCTCTGCCTGCCGCTTCACAGCCGATCAAGCGAACCTTTTCATCACCGATGAAGTGATAAAAGCTGCCTATCGCGTTGGAGCCGCCGCCGACACACGCGATCACGGCGTCGGGCAGTCTGCCCTCCTTTTGCAGCATTTGCTCCTTGATCTCCTTGGAAATGACCGCCTGAAAATCGCGGACGATGGTCGGGAACGGATGCGGCCCCATCACCGAGCCGAGGCAATAATGAGTGTCGCTGATGCGAGACGTCCACTCGCGCATGGCTTCGGATACCGCGTCCTTGAGGGTAGCTGTGCCGCTTTTGACAGGGATGACCTGAGCGCCTAAAAGACGCATACGGTAGACGTTAAGCGCCTGTCGGATCGTGTCCTCTTCACCCATGAAAACCACGCACTCCATCCCCATCAGGGCGGCGGCTGTCGCGGTGGCAACGCCGTGCTGACCGGCTCCCGTCTCGGCGATCAGGCGTGTCTTGCCCATCTTTTTTGCAAGGAGCGCCTGTCCGAGAACGTTGTTGATCTTATGCGCGCCGGTATGGTTCAGATCCTCGCGCTTGAGATAGATCTTCGCGCCGCCGAGGTCGTTCGTCATCTTCTCGGCAAAATAGAGCCTTGACGGTCTGCCGGCGTATTCGTTGAACAGCTCCCCGAGTTCTCTGTTGAATTCGGGGTCGTTTTTATAGTGATCGTACGCTTTTTCCAGCTCGATCACGGCGTTCATCAGCGTTTCGGGGATATACTGACCGCCGTGGATGCCGAAGCGTCCGTTTGGATTCGTCATCATTTCTCTTCCTTTCTGACCGCGGCGATGAATGCCGCCGCTTTCTCTTCGTCTTTGCGTCCGTCCGTTTCGATGCCGGAGCTGACGTCCACCGCGTATGGATGCAAAAGTCTGACCGCATCGCCGACATTATCGGGGGACAGTCCCCCCGCGAGAAAATACGGTCTTTTGACGTCCTGCAATATCGACCAATCGAATACATTGCCTGTTCCCGCGCCGGAGTCCAGCAGGATATGATCGGCGGTACAGGCTTTTGCCTCGGCGAGATCATGACGGGATTTGATCTGAAACGCCTTGATGATCGGTTTATCGGTACGCTGTCTTAACCTTTGTATATATGCTTCATCCTCGCCGCCGTGGAGCTGAGCGATATCAATGACGCCGCTGTTCAGAAGCGCGGCGACCGTATCAGACGCTTCATCGACAAACACGCCGACAGCCTGTATATCGGATGACAGCAGTTCTTTCAACCCGGCAGCTTTTTGCGGATCAATATACCGCTTGCTTTTCGGTGCGAACACAAAGCCGATGTATTCCGGCATTAATTCATTTGCCGTTTGGATATCGCACGGACGGGACAGACCGCACAGTTTGATCCTTGTCATAGCATACTCCGTAATTCCGCGAGCTTCGCCTTTTTGTCGGGCGCCTTCATCAGCGCTTCGCCGATCAGTACTGCATCAACACCGATATCACGCAGGCGCTTGACGTCCTCTGCGCCTTTGACGCCGCTTTCGGAAACGAAAAGGATATCCTGCGGGATCAGCTCCCTGAGCCGCTTGACGTCCTCTGCGCCTTTGACGCCGCTTTCGGAAACGAAAAGGATATCCTGCGGGATCAGCTCCCTGAGCCTTGCGCTGTTATCGGTATCGACCGAAAAATCCTTGAGATTGCGATTGTTGACGCCGATGATCCGTGCGCCGGAGCGGATCGCCGTGCCGACCTCATGCTCATCATGCGCCTCCACCAGTGCCGACATGCCGAGTTCGTCGCAGACTGCGATATATTCTTTGATCTGCATTTCGCTCAGGATAGAGCAGATCAGCAGCACCGCCGACGCGCCGAGGAGCTTCGCCTCATAGATCATGTATTCGTCAACGGTGAAATCCTTGCGCAGGCAGGGGATCGCAACAGCGCTTGCGATCTCTCTGAGATATTCATCACTGCCCAAAAACCACTTGGGTTCGGTAAGCACGGAGATGCAGTCCGCGCCTGCTGCCTCATAGTCCTGCGCGATCCGCACATACGGAAAATCCGACGCGATCAAGCCCTTGGAGGGAGAAGCTTTTTTGCACTCGCAGATAAAGGATACTCCCGGCTTTTTCAGCGCGTTTTCAAAAGCGAAAGCCCCCCTCGGCAGATTCTCCGCCTGTCGCCGAATGACGGATAGAGGCGTGCCCTTTTTTGCTTCACATACCCGTTCCTTCGCGTGATCCGCGAGACGGTCGAGGATCGTCATGCTTCCACCTCGGGGCGGTTGCTGACCTCGATCAGCTTTTCCAGCGTCGCGAGCGCCTTGCCGGAGTCGATGATCTGAGCGGCAAGCTCGATGCCGTCCTTCATGCTGTCCGCCTTGCCGCCGATATACAGCGCCGCGCCGGCGTTCATCAGCACGGCGTTGCGCTTATGACCCTTTTCCCCATTCAGGATCGCGAGGGTGATCTTTGCGTTTTCTTCGGGCGTACCGCCCCTGAGATCTTCCTTTGTACAGCGCTCAAAACCGAACTTTTCGGGTGTGATCACCGAGGATTTGAACCATCCGTCCTTGATCTCACAGATCGTTGTCGGCGCGCTCAAGGAGATCTCGTCCAGTTTTTCCTGACCGTACACGACCATGCCGCGGCGGACGCCGAGGTTGACGAGCACCTGTGCCAGCGGCTCGACCAGATAGTCGTCGTACACGCCTAAGAGCTGCATGGTCGGCGAGCCGGGATTGGTGAGCGGCCCGAGGATATTGAAGACGGTTCTGAAGCCCAGCTCCCTGCGGAT
>ONUI01000246.1 GCA_900320995.1 uncultured Eubacteriales bacterium | reverse complement strand
ACACTTTAACATTTATTGCGTTAAATTCCGCATAGCGGTGTTGTCGTCCTTGACATACGCCAGTATGCCTGCGTCCTCCGCCTTGCTCTGCGAAATTTCTCGCTAACAAATTTGTTAAAGCGTTTAATGGATGCTTAGTATAAAACGGATTGAGCTTTATTCGAAATTGCGAATGTATTCGGTCAGATCGGATTTACCGCATGCGTCGTCCTCGGCGTCGGTCTTTAATCCGTATCCGTCGACGATCTCAAAGTATTCTTCTTCGGTGAGCTGATTGTCATCGATGAAGAATTCATCGTTGCCGAAGGAGAAGGAGTAGCTGTGCTTGGTGGTAACGCTGCTGCCGTCAAAGTAGTAGATCATACCGGTCTGATCATATTTGCCGGATGAGAAGTAACCGCCGTGATCCGTGTAATCCAGACTGTGGCTGTCGGCAGTCTTAAAGGTCTGCACTTTGCTGTTCTTGATATAGCATACATAGTGCGGCACCTCGGCGCCGGAGGCGTAGAGAACCAGCTCGGGTGTTTCATCGTCATTGAGGTAGATCAGCACGCCGTAGTCGTAGGAGATGCTCGTGGTGTTGAGGAAATTGATGTAGAGCTTTTTATAGCCTTCGAGCGGCTTTTCGGTTTCCTTGACCTTCACAGTCGGCGCTGGCTTCTCCGTGGGCGTCGGCGGCTCGGTAGGCGCTTTGGGCGCTTTGGGCGCTCTGGGTGTGGTAGGCTCGGGCGCGGCGGTCTCGATCTTCACGGCAGAGGATGAGGAGCTGTTCCCCAGCGAGGTGTCGTCAAGACGGATATAGTAGCCGTCGACAGCGACGAATTTGTTCGCCTCATCGATACGGTCATATTCGATCTCTTTGGTGAAGATGGTATGGCTGCGGTATTTGGTGTCGATCTTGATGATGCGGGATTTATCGTTATAGCCGTAGCTCTGGGCATACGTCGTCTCATTTACCGCATAGGTGCAGGAGGAGATACGCGCGCGGCTGTCATATTTGAATTTGATGTTGTCGTTGGACGGATCATCCAGCGTGGTGTCGATCTCATAAGCCTGTGCGGGCGGCAGGAAGTTTTCCTTCGCCTCATCCAGCTCTTTTGCGCTGACCTTGGTGCGGCTGACATAAACGATCACGCCCGTGAGGATCGCGATCACCAGCACCAGCGCGACGCCCGAGATGATCAGCGCCTTTTTCTGTCCGCTCATGCGCGGCTTTTGATCGCGTGGATAAAGGTTGGGATCGTTGTACCGCGGGTCGTCATACCTTGGGGCGTTGTACCCGGGTGCGTCGCTGTAATAGCGGCGATCATCGGGATAGCGGTCGTCATAGGGGCGGTCGGGATAGCCGCTGTTCACATAGCCGCCCTGAGGGATATTGTTTTCGCGGGCGTTGAAGTTGTTGTAATCGTCGCGGATATCGTCCTCAGTCAGCTGTGTTTGTTCGATATCGGCGGGAGTGCCGCACATCTCACAGAACTTGGCGTTGGCGGGCATCTCGTGACCGCAGTTCGTACATTTCATAATCTTACCTCTTTGTTTCGTGATCAGTGGTTAGTGGTCAGTAGTTGCGGATATGGTCGGGGAGGGCGTCGATCTTTGTCAAAGTGTTGTCCGGAGCGTACATCAGCTCCCAACTTTTATATTCATTAAGCGCAGCTTCATATTCTTCCTTTGTGACGTCCTCGTCGTCGATTTTATATTCTTGACCGTTCACAAAGCCGGATCGGTATTTAGTGAATGACGATCCGTCAAATTGCGATACCTGCCATGCGTTGGAAAACTCATAATCATACCGACCCGTATTGATGAATCCGCTTCGTTCTTGATATCTCGGTATTCCTCCGAAGATCTGCTCATGCTGAACAGTATCATCGTTGATCCAGCATATTTCAAAATGAGATACCGCCGAAGGGTATTTGTATTCCAGAAACAGTTCGGGTATATCATCGTCGTTGATGTTGAACAGCCTTCCCGAAGAGAATTCTGTTCCTCCGTTGTTGATGTAATCGATATACAGCTCTCTCCAGTCGGCAGGCGGATCGGTGGGTTCTTCTGTGGGTTCCTCCGTCGGCGGTTCGGTCGGGGGTTCGGTCGCGAGATCTTCCTTGCTCAGGCGGATGTAGTAGCCGTCGACCTCTTCAAAGATATCGGGCTTGGTCACGCGGTCGTAGTCGAGCTCCTTGGTGAAGATCGGATGCGCGCGGTAGGTGGTTTCGACGTTGATCTTGTGCTGAGTATTGTCGTAGGTGTAGCTCTGGTCATAGGTCATTTTGTTGACCGAGTAGGTGCAGGAGATGATCCGCGCGCGGTCGTCGTAGGTGAATTTGATCTTGTCGTTGGACGGATCGGTCAGCGAGGTGTCGATGGTGACCGCCTGCGCCGGAGGCAGGTAGTTTTCCTTTGCCTTGGTCAGCTCCTTGGCGCTGACCGTCTTGCGGCTGACGAAGAAGATCACGCCCAGTACGATGGCGATCACGAGCACGAGCGCGATGATCGCGATGATCAGCGGTTTCTTCTTGCTGTGATTCGGCTTTTGATTGTGCCTGCCCGCGCGGCGTTGGGCGCGGTTGCTTTGATAATCTACGGCAGTGTAGTCGTTGTCGGGAATCTCGTAGCGGCGTTCCTCATCGGCGGCGCGAAAGATATCGGCGCTGTTCCCGGGATCGGTAGGGATAAACTCGCTTTCTCCGTTCGTCGAAAGTCCGGTGTTATCGGCGTCGATAGGCATGCCGCATTGGGGACAAAATCTCGCGTTATCGTTCAGCTCAGCCGAGCAGTTGGGACATTTCATGGTTTTACCTCAATTAATAGTTACGGATGTAGTCGGGGAGGGAGGATACATCAGTCCAAGTGTCGGCTTTGTAAAGCCGCGTCCAGTCCTGATATTCTTCGATCGCAGAGGTGTATTCTTCTTCACTGACTTCCTCGTCGTTGATCTTATAAACGATTGTTTGATTCGGGGTGTTGATATCAATGACTTCTCGGCGACCGTAGCGGATTTGTGTAAGCGATGAACCGTTAAAGAAGGATTCCCACCAACCTGAGTAGCCAAGACCGCCTGAACCGCCTCCGCTTAATTTGCCGGTACGCTCCTGATATTCCAATCCGGCGGAGACGATATTTTCATGCTGTACGACGCCATTGTTAATCCAACAATAATCAAATGAACTCGAACGTGCTCCGGCGCCGCAGAAAAGGATCATTTCCGGAATATCGTCGTCGTTGATATAAAAGAGCTTGCCGGATTGGCAGGATTGTTCGGTATGGTCAAGATAGTCGATATACAGCTCTTTCCAATCGGTAGGCGGATCGGTGGGTTCTTCTGTGGGTTCCTCTGTCGGCGGTTCGGTCGGGGGTTCGGTCGCTTCGGGAGCGGCGGTTTCCTGCGGCAGTTCGGTCGCGCCGGTGTCGGCGAGATCTTCCTTGCTCAGGCGGATGTAGTAGCCGTCGACCTCTTCAAAGATATCGGGCTTGGTCACGCGGTCGTAGTCGAGCTCCTTGGTGAAGATCGG
>ONUI01000250.1 GCA_900320995.1 uncultured Eubacteriales bacterium | reverse complement strand
CCACCGCCTGTAGATTTGTATAATTGCACAAATCAGCTCCTCGATTTTATACGTTTTACACAAGGCTTACATCTGAAACTTTGTGATTGACGTCGGAGCATTAGAGCATTATGTTCCGAAAACAAATAAAGAACACAAAAACGCTCCGATTCCCGGCCCTCGCGGTTGCCGAAAAAAGGAGCGTTCATTTTTTTTGCGAATTGATCAAGCCGGTTCGCCGATATGATACGGGTCTTTCATTTGCGCCAGATAATACTGGATCGCGGTCGCGTCCATTACGGTGATTTTCGCTGAATCCATGTGGCGTCTCTGATCTCTACGTTACCGTCAGAATCAACGTCGCCGAGGATACCGGCTTCCTCGCCGGTGCCGATATGATGATACTCGGTACCCGCGATCCACCACATATAATCGTCGGCAGGCTCCTCATGTGCGATCTCATGCAGATCGTTCCATGAAACGTCCTCGGCAGGCGTACCGATATAAACCACCTTATCGCCGTAAGTGAAGCGGTTATCGTCGCTGATACGGTATACGGTATCGTCATAATCCACGATATAGCTGTTGCCGGCGTCGTCCTGATACAGGGCCATTCCCGTCGAGACCTTGACCTCGCCGGTAACGGTGTAATCAACGGGCTGATCCTCGAGTATCATGTGATAACCGTCTGCCTCCAGCCCTTCCACACCTTCATAAACATCGCCGAATAACAATCCTACAGAGAACATATAGTAATGACCTGTGTCCTCGTGCCATTGGAGCGGATAGGTCGGGACAAAGTATTGTTCAGCCCCGTCTGTATCTTCAACGAAATATGTGATGTAATACTTACCGGGCTCGCCGTCCTTGGTCAGCGCAATCTCTTCGCTGCTGTAATCTTCATAGGTATAGTTCTGATCAATATACTGCACTTCGACACGCTGCTCTCCCTTATCTATTTTGTAGGAAAAATCGCAGCTGTCGCTTTCCCAATCCCGAATGGCTATTTCGATGATTTCCTCGTTGCCGTTCAGATAGTACTCATCGTTCTGTTCATCGTAATGAACAGGCGAGATAAGAACCTTGTTCGCTGAGCCGCCGGAATAGGTTTTACCCATGTACACATATAAGCCGTCGGGATCGGAGCTTCGCGTGATCAGAGAATAGCTGTCCTGACTGTTGCTGTCATCAAAGGGAGCGGGATTTTCCCAGCACTCTATCTTTGCGTGCCTCTCATACGGTTCGGTCACGATGGTATAGCCCTTGGCTTCCAGCTCCTCTGCGGTTTTATTTCTCTCAACCGCGGAGCCTTCAATTACATAGAGCTGTTCATCCTCGTCCCAGTGCGCTTCATAAAGATAGTACTCGCTGATCTCGTCGAGCTTGCTTGTATAGGCGGTATACCAACCGTTTTTCTGTCCGATATACACGTTGTCGGGATCGCCGTCCTTGATGAACTTGACGCCGCGATAGCCGCGGTTCTTCTCGCGATTCTCCGATGTATAGCGGATCTTTTTGGGCTGCGGCTCCATCACATAGTCGTATCCCGCCTCGAATTCCTCTTCGGTCAGAATCACGCCGTGATCTCCGTACTCGTCGACATAAGCCGGATCGGGGACAGATATCTCGAATTCGGGGTAGGTATTATACTTGGTAACGCTGTAACGCTTTTCAAAACCGACTTCGGTACGATACTGGACTTCCTCGACCGCATAGACGCCGTCGGGATCGGTTTTGGATGTGACGCGCTTGCCGCGCTGAAACACACGGTCCGGATCTTCAACCCAAGCCGCGGCTATCGTTTCGGAAATATTTTTCACCTTGCGCTCGGACTTCGCCTCGGGGATTACCTTGCCGCCCGCGGTGACGGCGGGATCGGCATAGGTCGACCAGATACGCATGACGTTCTGGGGAATCTCCTCGCTCGCGTTCTCATTCGCGTACAGGTGGACGGTAACAGAGGGCGCGATATCAAGGTGCATCAGGCTCTCTCCGTCGCCGTAGAAATACATCGCCTCGTCGTTTTTCTTTTCTTTGTTGACGGTCAGCGTACCGGTGCCGATGACGTTCAGGCTTGTGCTGTATTTGCCACCGTAATTGAGTGCCCGGATATAACCCAGCTCGCACGTGCCCTCGACGTGGAGCTTGAAGTCGTCGCCCATGTAATAGATCGAAAGGGTTTCGGGCAGCTTGACGTTGCTGAGGGTCAGGGTGTTTGCCGACTTGTCATAGGTCGCGCCGGGAACCGCCTCGTTATCGATCACGATCGGGCTCGACGCCGTCATGCCCTGACGGTAATAGACCAGGCGCTCCGACTGACCTTCTACGCCGCCGAAAGCTATCATCGCGCCGCCGGTCATCCAGTAAAAGCCGTCCCACGGTCCTGTCGTCGGCTCAAGCGTATCGGAGGCCGCGCCTTCGGCAAAAGCCGGAATGCAGGATGCGCTCAGCAGCAGCGCCGTCATCAAAAGTATAGCTAACAATTTCTTCATACTTTTCTCTCCTTTATATTTAGGTATAAATATGCGGATCCGCATTTATGGCAACACCGCACACCTAAATTATGCGGTATCGCCTTAACAAATCGAATAACTAATCATTTTGATTATAACATAAAA
>ONUI01000251.1 GCA_900320995.1 uncultured Eubacteriales bacterium | reverse complement strand
CTTATCAAATTGCCCAAAGTTTTATTTTTTTCTCGTATAAAATACCGATTGATTTCACGCCGTCTTTCTGCTATATTTAGTCAGGATTTCGCCTGCGGCACAAGATGCGGCAGCAGGCACACCTTTTGTAACAAAAAGATTACAACGAAACCAAAATCGAGAATGTGAAGGAGAAATTATGATCACCAAAATCGTAAAGCGCGACGGACGCGCGGTTGAATTCGACAAAGAAAAGATCACTCAGGCGATCTACAAGGCGGCTCACGCCATCGGCGGCAACGACTATGACAGCGCCGAGGAGCTCGCCGGCAAGGTCATCGAATACTTAGAGGCGGAGGATAACGACAATCCCTCTGTCGAGCACGTACAGGATACCGTTGAGAAGATCCTGATCGAGAACGGTCACGCCAGAACCGCGAAGGAGTTCATCCTCTATCGCGCCGAGCGTACCAGAGTCCGCGAGATGAACACCAAGCTGATGAAGATCTATGAGGATCTGACCTTCAAATCCGCGAAGGATAACGACGTCAAGCGTGAGAACGCCAACATCGACGGCGATACCGCGATGGGCACCATGCTCAAATACGGCTCCGAGGGCGCGAAGGAATTCTATCAGATGTATGTCCTCAACCCCAAGTTCGCCAAGGCGCACCGCGAGGGCGACATCCACATCCATGACCTCGACTTTTTGACCCTCACCACCACCTGCTGCCAGATCGATTTGTTGAAGCTCTTCAAGGACGGCTTTAGCACCGGTCACGGCTTCATCCGTGAACCCAACGATATCTCCACCTACGGCGCGCTCGCCTGCATCGCGATCCAGAGTAACCAGAACGACCAGCACGGCGGTCAGTCCGTACCGAACTTCGATTACAGCATGGCGCCCGGCGTTATCAAGACCTATAACAAGCGTTATCGCGCGAACCTCGCGCGCGGCGCTGAGCTGCTCGCGGATGACGAGAACGCCAAGGAAAATATCGAAGCGATCTGCGCCGCGGCGGAAGCCACTACCGGCGAACTCGCCAAGCTCGAATCCACCGCTGAGTATGACGCGAAGGAGCTCGAACTGCTGACCGGTCAGTACGGTGAGAAGATCGCAGGAAAATTACAGCGTTTCGCGAAGAAGCACGCGCTTGCCGAGACCGACCGCGCGACCTTCCAGGCGATGGAAGCGGTCGTCCACAACCTCAACACCATGCACTCCCGCGCGGGCGCTCAGGTTCCCTTCTCCTCCATCAACTACGGCACCGACACCTCTCCCGAGGGCAGAATGGTCATCAAGAATATCCTGCTCGCCACCGAAAAGGGCCTCGGCAACGGCGAGACCCCGATCTTCCCCGTCCACATCTTCAAGGTCAAGGAGGGCGTCAACTACAATCCCGAGGATCCCAACTACGATCTGTTCAAGCTCTCCTTCCGCGTATCGGCAAAGCGCCTCTTCCCCAACTACGCTTTCATCGACGCGCCCTACAACCTTGCCTACTATAAAGAAGGCCGTCCCGAGACCGAGGTAGCTTACATGGGCTGCCGTACCCGCGTCATCGGCAACCGCCACGATCCTTCCCGCGAGATTACCTACGGCAGAGGCAACCTGAGCTTTACCTCCATCAACCTGCCCCGTCTCGCGATCCTTTCCAACAAAAATATCGACTTCTTCTTCGATCAGCTCGACCGCATGCTCGATCTGTGCATCGATCAGATCCTGGAGCGCTTTGAGATCCAGTGCCAGAAGCACGTCCGCAACTACCCGTTCCTGATGGGTCAGGGCGTATGGATCGACTCCGACAAGCTCTCGATCGACGACGAGGTACGCGAGGTCTTAAAGCACGGTACCCTCTCCATCGGCTTCATCGGTTTGGCGGAAGCGCTGGTCGCCCTGATCGGTAAGCATCACGGCGAAAGCGAAGAGGCTCAGCGTCTGGGTCTGGAGATCGTCTCCTTCATGCGCAAGAAGCTGGATAAGCAGAGCGAAAAGACAGGGCTGAACTTCACCTGCCTCGCGACCCCGGCAGAGGGTCTGTCCGGCCGCTTCGTCCGCATCGACAAGGAGCGCTTCGGCTCCATCAAGGGCGTGACCGACCGCGAGTATTACACCAACTCCTTCCATGTCCCGGTCTACTTCCCCATCAACGCCTTTGATAAGATCAAGATTGAGGCGCCGTATCACGCGCTGACCAACGCGGGTCATATCTCCTACATCGAGCTCGACGGCGATCCCTCCGAGAACCTCGAGGCATTCGAGCAGGTTGTACGCTGCATGAAGGAAGAGGGCATCGGCTACGGCTCGATCAACCATCC
>ONUI01000254.1 GCA_900320995.1 uncultured Eubacteriales bacterium | reverse complement strand
ATCATTGGGTTTTGCCGCGCCGCAGCCGCAGGTACCGACATAGTTCAGATTGATCTTGCCGCAGTCCGGGCACTTCCACTCGTTCTCATCCGGCTCACGTTCAGGCTCGGCGGGCTTCTTCTCGACTTCTTCCGGCTCGGGAACCGGCTCTTCAACGGGCTCCTCTTTTTTCACCAACTCGGGATGTACCTCCGCCCAGTTGAACAGCTTATCATTCGGCTTCGCCGCGCCGCAGCCGCAGGTGCCGACATAATTCTGGTTGATCTTGCCGCACTCCGGGCACTTCCATTCATTCTCACCCGGCTCAATCTCAGGCTCGGCGGGCTTCTCGACTTTTTCTTCTTCCGGTGCGGGAGCCTTTTCTTCGACCGGCTCCTCTTTGACGATCAGTTCGGGATGCACCTCCGCCCAGCTGAACAGCTTATCGTTCGGTTTTGCCGCTCCGCAGCCGCAGGTGCCGACATAATTCTGGTTGATCTTGCCGCAGCTCGGACACTTCCACTCGTGCTCACCGGGCTCGGGCTCGGGCTCCGGCTCTGCGTCCTTTGCTTTTACGGGCGCCGCTTCGGAGGATTTCGACTTGAACAAGGAGCGCTTTTCTTCCTTGACCTTCACAAAGCTGAATGTTGCGGAACCGTCCGCCGCACTGAGCGTCATCGTATCTCCGCTCAACTCACAGCGAAAAAGAGAGGGCGTCATGGTGGCGGAATCCAGCTTCATCATGCCGTTTTCAAACACCTGATAAAAGATAAAATCCAGATCGTCCTTGCCCAGCATAGAAGCAGGGATCGTACAGGAGCCGTCTTTAAAAAATTGCGCGACAGCCTGTACAGCGTTATCCTCGGTTGCCTCAACAGGCTCCGCAGGGTACCATTTTCCGACAAAAGAATTGACGTCAGCCATAATTCATACTTCCTTTTTGATATGTTTCATACTTTTTTTGAACTGTTATCACGCTAACAGGTTTATTATATTATAAAACGACAATTTGTGTCAATCCTTTTTATGCGATTATGCATCGATCGGATCAAATCATTTTCGGGATAACAGAGTTCCTTCCTGTATCGCCGCGATTGTCGCTGTCATACTGACAAACGCTCCGCTGTATCTCAAATCGATCAACGATATTGTCAGCGGAAGTACAAAAAGCAATAATCCCGTCACCTTATTCATTACGGTATGGCAGGCAACTATTTCCTTTCGCGCGACATATCCGCGAATCAAGTTGATCACTTTGATCACGGCGATCGCAATCATCCAGATGATAAGCCATATCGGCATGTGGATCACCGGAATCAGTTTGATCAGACACACAACGACAAAGACAAAATCAGCCGCCGAATCGAGTTTCGATCCAAACGCGCTGACAGTGCCCGTTTTTCGCGCGACAATCCCATCGATCATGTCGCTGACCCCGGCGATGATATACAAGACATAAAACGCCGGTGAAAACACGGGGCAGAACAGCAATATGATACTGCAAACGATCCGGATAACGGTTATGAAATTAGCCATATTATACCGGCGTACCCACTTCGATCAGATTACCGTCAGGATCGTAGAAGCGTATGACCTTCTGTCCCCAGCTGTGGGTCATCAGCCGATTCACATATTTCACATCCGGGTAATACCGCTCCAGTTTCTCTATAAATCCCTCAATATCCGATTCCTCAAAATAGAGCTCACAGGAATTGTTCTCCGGAACGATCTCTTTTCCGAGGAACTCTTTCCAGTATTTCTCCTCCTGCAGGACAAGCCCTTCTGTGAGGATCATATTACCGTCATTATCGAGGATCAGCTCCAGACCGAACAGATCATGATAAAACTGTCGCGATCTTTCAATGTCTTTCACAACGATCAATACATTTTTCAGCTTCATCTTGAATCATCCTTTCCGACAAACGCCTGTCGTATCTACCCGACACGAGATATCGACACCACTGATTCACAATGCGAGGTTCTCGGGAACATATCCACGGGTGTTATTTCTTTTACGGAATAATCCTGCTCAGTGAACAGTTGGAGATCACGCGCCATGGTGGCGGGGTCACAGCTGACGTAGACGACTCTGTCGGGGGACATCCGCACGATGGTGTGTCAGACCCTTGCGCGGCGGATCGACGACGACCACATCGGGACGGATCCCCTTTTTGCGCAATTCTTCCGCCGCCTGTGACGCGTCACCGCAGATGAAGCGCGCGTTACGGACGCCGTTTTGCGACGCGTTGCGCTTGGCGTTTTCGATCGCTTCGGGAATGATCTCCACACCGATCAGCTCTTTGCATTGATCCGCCATGCTCAGTCCGATCGTACCGGCGCCGCAGTAGAGGTCGATCAATGTTTCCTTGCCGCTCAGATCTGCGTATTCCTTCGCTTTGGCATACAGCGATTCCGCCTGTGTGCGGTTGATCTGATAAAACGCCTCGGGCGCGATCTCAAAGCGCAGTCCGCACAGTGTATCAGTAATGATGCCGTCGCCGAAAACCGTATATGAATGCTTGCCGAGGATGACGTTGGTATCCTCGGCATTGACGTTGAGGATAATGCTTTTGATTTGTTTATATTTTTCTGTAAGAGAATAAAAAAGCGACGCGTCACCATCAAAATGTCTGCTGCCTGCCACGATACAAAGCATCACGTCGCCGGTCGTTTCTGCATAGCGCAGATAGAGATGACGGATGCCGCGCCGATTCTGCGGCGTGTAAATCAGCGAGGAACGATGGCGCAGGAACGCGTACACATCCTCGATGATGTCATTGAAGATCGGCGGTGAAAGCTGACAGCGCAGACAATGCATGATGTGGTGACTGTGGCGAGCATAATAACCCATCACCACCTCACCGTCACGATCAAGCCCGACCGGGATCATCGCCTTGTTGCGGTAGCCATCAATATTCTTTGAAGGAATTATATTTCGGACAAGCTGAGCGTCCAGCTTGCCGATCCGTGTCACGGCGTCGATGACCTTCTGCCGCTTGGCGCGACATTCCGCCTCATAGGAGATATGGCGATAGACACAGCCGCCGCAGGAAAATGACACGGGACAATCCGTCTCGATGCGATCGGGCGACGGTGTGATGATCTCCTCCACGCGCGCGAATCCGACATTCTTCTTCACCTTGAGCACCTTGGCGCGGATGGTATCGCCGACAGCGGTATTGGGAACAAAAAAGACCATCTCCCCTGCCCTGCCGACGCCGTCGCCGTCAGAGGTCAGCGAGGTAATATTCAGTTCAACGATTTGGTTTTTTTGATACATCATAATTCTATAATCGCAAAATAAATCCTTGTTTTGTCTTTTCTGAGTTCTTTATTTGTATTATACAATAGTCAAATTAGTTATTTTTCTAATACTGAAATATGATTTACTATTTGTTTTCACTATTGCACTTTTATGACGAAAGTGGTATGATATACGGTAGCACAGAAGAACAGGATGTGCAGACATACATA
>ONUI01000255.1 GCA_900320995.1 uncultured Eubacteriales bacterium | reverse complement strand
ATGCGCGTCGTGCCGTTCAACATCCAGATCATGAATAAACTGCTCCCGTTCTACGATAATATAATAGAAACCGAAGTCATATCGTCCAGCGAGGACGAAAACTGGCTGGAATTCACGCTGGAAAAGGAGACTGTCCGCGCGGAAGGTCATTTCTATCCGGAGGGAACCAAGCTGAGGATCACCCTGCCGCCGGAGGCGCTTTCCCTTGCCGGCGACGGCGATCTGCAGGACGTGTACATCGAGTCCGTCGTCTACAAGGGCGAGCACAACGAGATCATCCTCGAATCCGACGAGCGCAAGTGGCTGATGCTCAGCGACACCGACGAGCAGGTCGCCACCTATGTACCGCTGAACTTCGATTTTTCCAAGGCGGGCTTCGAGGTGCTTGAAGCCGCCGCGTCGGAGGGCTAGCCATGAAAAGCAAAAAGCTCGCTATCCCCTATATGCTGTGGATGCTGGTGTTCACCATGATCCCGCTGGTGATGATCGGCTTTACCGCCTTCACCGACAACAGCGGTTCCTTTTCGCTCTCCGCCTTCGCGGACGCGTTCCAGTACACCAACGTCTTTCTCAAATCGCTGTGGATCGCGCTGATCTCCACCATCATCTGTCTGATCATCGCCTATCCCCTCGCCTACATGATCTCGCAGATGAAAAAATCCACGCAGAACACCGTGATCATGCTGGTGATGATCCCGATGTGGATGAACTTCCTGCTGCGCATTTACGCCTGGGTGCTCCTGCTGCAAAGCGGCGGTCCGCTGGACACGCTGCTGTCGGCGATCGGCATTCACGGCAACTACAATAACAACACCGTCGCCGTCATCGTCGGCATGGTGTATGAATACATGCCCTTCATGCTGCTCCCGATCTATACCGTCATGGGCAAGATCGACGTCGGTCTGATCGAAGCGGCGCAGGATCTCGGCTCCAACAAGGTCGCCGTATTCCGCAAGGTCATCTTTCCCCTGAGTGTTCCGGGCATCATCTCCGGTATCACGATGGTATTCGTACCCACCGCCAGCACCTTTGTCGTGGCACAGTACCTCGGCGGCACCGACGACATCATGATCGGTGACGTCATCGACAAGATCTTCTTTGCCAACAACCACACCGGCGCGGCGATCTCGCTGGTGCTGATGGTATTTATTTTGATATTCCTCGTTCTGATGAACCTGTTTGGCGATGAGGAGGCGATTGCATAATGAAAAAGACCGGCATCCTCACCAAAATCTACATCGCTGCGATCATGGTGTTCATGTACGCGCCGATCGCGGTACTGATTTTCTATTCGTTCAACAAGAGCCGTTCGGCTGCCTGGGGTGGTTTCACCTTCAAATGGTATTTTGAACTGTTCGAGAGCAATAATCTGATGGACGCGCTCATCAACACGCTCCTGATCGCCGTGCTCGCGTCACTGTTCGCCACGATCCTCGGAACCGCCGCCGCAATCGGTATCAACAACTTCCGCGGCAAGTCAAGGGCGCTGATCCAGAACGTCTCCAACATCCCCATCATCAGCCCGGATATCGTCATGGGCGTATCGCTCATGCTGCTCTTTACCTTCCTGGGCGTGATGTTCCACTTCGAGATGGGCTTCGGCACGGTACTGCTCTCGCATATCTGCTTTTGCGTGCCGTTCGTGGTGCTCAACGTCATGCCGCGTATCCGGCGGATGGATCAAAGCCTGTACGACGCGGCGCTCGATCTGGGCTGCAACCCGTTTCAGGCGTTTTTCAAGGTGGTCATCCACGAGCTGATGCCCGGTATCATCTCCGGTATGCTCATCAGCTTCACCTATTCGATCGACGACTTCGTCATCACGCACTTCACCCAGGGCGCGCGCTTTCAGAACCTCAGCACCGAGATCTACTCCATGCTGAGAAGAAAGTTTCCGCCCACCATCAACGCGCTGTCTACCCTGCTGTTTCTCGTGATCATCATTATCATGGTACTGATCAACGTCCATGACCGCCGCGAGGAAAAACGCAGGGCGCAGAAAATATATTAACTGGAGGATTGGGAAATGAAAAAAATCTTATGCGCGCTTCTCTGCGCCGTCATGCTCGGCTCGTTCGCCGCTCTCTTCGCAGGCTGCGGTCAGAGCGCCGGCGCCGGAGAGGTCAACGTGTTCTGCTGGGGCGATTATTTCGCCGAGGGTCAGGACGACTTGAGAAATGTTCTCGAGGAATTTGAGAAGGAAACCGGCATCAAGGTCAACTACACCACCTACGAGACCAACGAGGATCTCTACAACATGCTCAAAAGCAGCAACGTCAGCTATGACATCGTGGTGCCTTCGGAGTATCTGATCTCCAAACTGATCAAGGAAAACCTGCTGCAGGAGATCAATTACGACAATATTCCGAACTACAAGTATATCAACGACCGCTTCAAGCACCTTGACTGCGACCCTGACAGCAAGTACACCGTGATCTACCAGTGGGGCGTTACCGCCATGGTTTACGACAAGACCAAGGTCAAGAACAAGCCCAAGGACTGGGACGCGCTGTGGGATGAGAGCCTCAAGGGCGATATCCTGATGATCAACAACAGCCGTGACGCGATGGCGATCGCCATGCAGCTCTGCGGCATCAACCCGTCCACCTGCACCAAGGAGGATATCGACAAGGCGGCTGCCAAGCTCCGCGAGCAGAAGCCCCTGCTGAAAAAATACGTGATGGATCAGGTATTCACCGAGATGGAGACCGGTCAGTCCGCGATCGCTCCCTACTACGCCGGCGATATCGCCATGATGATGGAGGAAAACGAGGATCTGGACTACGTGCTTCCCGAGAACGGCTCCAACCTGTTCTATGACGCGATGTGCATCCCGACCTGCAGCAAGAACAAGGAGAACGCCGAGAAGTTCATCAACTTCATGCAGAAGCCCGATGTCGCGGCTGAAAACTGCAAGTATCTCCGCTACGGCTGCGCCAACGACGAGGCGG
>ONUI01000257.1 GCA_900320995.1 uncultured Eubacteriales bacterium | reverse complement strand
TCGGAGAGAGATACTCTGCGATACAGTGAGTCGACGCGCGCGGTCAGCTCAGAGGGGGAGAAGGGCTTGGTGATATAGTCGTCGGCGCCCAGCATGAGACCGGTGACCTTGTCCATCTCCTGTGTACGTGCCGACAGCATGATGATACCGATGCCGGAGTTCTTGTTGCGCAGTTCCTTACAGACCTGCAGACCGTCGATACCGGGCATCATGATATCGAGGATGGCTACGTCAAAGTCGCCGCCCTGTTCCTCGTACTTCTCGAGCGCCATCTCGCCGCAGTCCGCTTCGACTACGTCATAGCCGGCTCTTCTGAGATTGATTACCACAAAGTCGCGGATCGCGGCTTCGTCCTCGCATACCAGAATCTTTTTCATAATTTTAACCTCCGTTCAGGATGTATAATACAGGATTGAAAATGAACAGACAGGTGACGCAGTAATCACGCGCCTATCTGATGATTTACTTTTTTGAAGACGCTTTTTCATCACCGGAGAGCAGCATGAAGCTGTCCTTGATATCATCGTGAGAAAAACCGGAATCCTCGCTGAGGATGTAGGTATAGGTGTATTCCGCCGTTTCATACAGCTGTGCCTGTGCCGTCAGACTGCTGTCGTAGCTCGCTTTATCGTAGCGGTAGACGGTCAGCTGTTCCTTTCCCAATACAGGTTCGCTGTTTTTATAGCTGATGTTGTACAGGGTCACGGCGTTGTCCGCGGAGTAGCGGGCGGTGACCGTCTTGAGCTTATCGGTACCGAACAACAGCATGAAATTCAGCTTCTCACACAGGACGGCGTCTTTCTTGAAGGACAGCCCCATCTGTTCGGGATCATAGTCGTTCCACCGCGCGACGTTGCACACGGTGCTTGTGTCCTCGTCCTTGGTGTGATCCATCAAAGAGCTCAGCGGGATGTTGATCGCGCCGTCGCCGTCGATGTCCATACAGGTGACGGCGGAGGTGCGGGTGGTTCGTTTATAGTTACTGTTCAGGTACAGCGGATTGACCAGGATCTTTGCGGCGGAATCATAGTAGATGAGCTGGGTCGTATACTCGCCCTCGCCGAGCTTTCCGTCCGCCGCCGCGCCGTAAAGGTCGCCGTTGAGCTTGTCGAAGCGCAGTCCGGTGTAGGAGATGACAGCGGGATCGATCTCGCAGGAGGATTTTTCGCTGAAGCCCTTTTCGGACAAGCTCAGCAGTCTCGCCTTGGCGTTGGAGGCGCTCTCAGGCGTCATCATCAGCAAGATGTCGGTCGACGAGTCTTTGTCAAAATCGCCTGTGACATAATCGACGAAGCCTTCTTCTGTATTGGACGTTGTCACGCTGTCGGCGATCAGGAAGGTTTGCAGAACGGCATGGCGGGTGCCGATCGCGAATCCCAGCAGGAGTTCTTCTCTGCCGTTGCCGTCAAAGTCGATGAAGCTCAGCTCAGATACGTCGGCGGAATAGATGTCGGCGCTTCCTAAGATTTGGAAGGCGTCGTCACGCTGCTGCGCGATCAGAACGCGGGAGGTGTTATCGGCGGTGGTATACAGCGCAACGGCTTCTTCGATGCCGTCGTTATTGACGTCGTGCAGGAACAAACCGCTTTTGTTGGCGCCGTCGGTGGGGTAGATCAGCGAATAGGCGCCGCCGGCGTCGGTCTCGATCAGCTTTTGTACTTCGGCGCGGATTCCGGATGCTTTGGGAGGCGTGAGGATCTCGGACTTGCCGAACCCCAGAGAGGAACAGCCGGATAAGAGCAGCGCCGTGACGATGACGGCGGCAAGGATTCGCTGTAGCCTCATGTTTCGTTTGCCTCCTTGGTGGATCGGGGTAGTGTTGAAAGCGCGAGGGATCAGACCGTCGCTTCCAGATATTTGATCGGGATGCCTTCATCGGAAAACATCTTTTCGTGTTCGGTCATGATATTGCCCCTGACCTCGCTGTGGTGCAGGTCGCGGGTGATGAAGCGGATGGTATAGCCCGCTTGCTCGAAATAACCGATGCTTTCTTCAAACAGCTCGTCGTCATCGGTCTTGAAGTAGATCACCGCGTCCTCGGTGAGAAAATCGCGGTACATTTTGAGCTTTCTCGGATAGGTCAGGCGGCGC
>ONUI01000265.1 GCA_900320995.1 uncultured Eubacteriales bacterium | reverse complement strand
CTTCTAAATTGCATTACAAATCCCCTGCACAATTTAGAATTGAACAGGGGTTTGCTTAATCGTACTTTTTTATTGTCTACTTTCCCTTGACACATTCACTTTTGTGACAGGTTTTTGCTTTGTATTATTCATTCTTCAGTTTTCAGTCTTCAATTTTCAGTTCTATTCGACAGGTTTTCTAAACGAATACTGAATACTTAAAACTGAAAAATGAATAACCTATAGTAGCGCAAAAATAATCGGTAAAATATGTGCTTTCAGTTCAAAAGGGCATCCATCCGGATACCCTTTCATCATGCCTTATTATTCAATTGTATCGGTAAGATAGTCGGCGACGTTGATGATCACATCAGCAATCTCCAACTGCTCTTTCCACTTATGATCGATCGCGTCATAACCGATGTACGCGCCGAGGATATTGCCGGCGATCGCGGCGGTGGAGTCGCTGTCGCCGTTGAAATTGACAGCGGTGATGATGCACTCGGAAAAATCATCTTTATACTTGAGAGCGCAGTAGATCGCGATCGCGAGCACCTCTTCGGCATACCAGCCCTCGCCGAGCTGATGGATATTATCCAGATCGGCGTCATCGTTTTCGGACAACTTGACCGCTTGATTGACGATATTGACGAGCTTATCGATATCCGCTTCATCACGGAAGATATCGGCGACGTCAGCCATCGAATTCTCTACGATCTCCTTCAAAGTAAGCTCCTCGTCGTTGTAGAGGATCCTGTAGATGATCTCCGCGAGAACTGAGGCCGACATGTAGCCGAGCGGATGGCTGTGTGTGATCGCGGCACACTCCGCGGCTTCGATCGCGACGGACGCGATATCGTCGGTCTTTTTCACCATGCCGAGCGGAGCGATACGCGTAATGGCGCCGCAATCGTGGCTGTCATTGACCTTTGACGCGATAAAGCTATCCGCATGCTCGTGATTGACGCGCTGATCTCTGCGCGTTTGCAGCGCGTTCAGACTGGTGACGACCGGAGTACGACGCTGGAACAGCTCGGGAACATCCTTGATGACGACGGAAATAAAGCCGTCGGGATAATCGGGAGAATCCTTGATCACCTTGGTGGACGCTTCTTCGTATGTCATTTCCTGCGTGATGAGCCAGTCCTGATACGCGATGTTGGCGTATTCTCTCAATGGAGCGCTCAAGCCGGTTTTCTTCAATTCATCATACACGATCATTGCCGCCGCCGTAAACAGCGTCATCTGAGTATCATCGGAAATGATCGCTTTATGGATTGTCGGGCTGATACGATATCTGCGAAGACCCTTTTCACCGTACTGACGGAAAATGGTCGATTCACGGGAAAACTCAACGACATAACCCAACGCGTCGCCCGCGGCGCCGCCGATCAACGAACCTCTGACTCTGTCTTTTATGTTCATGCTGTTATCTCCTTTTCTGTTATTCTATCGTACCTATCGATCAACCGCGATAGAGCTTCTTTGTTTCATATTTCGGCTCAGTGGTGAGCAGGATCCCCAGCTTCTTCAAGGTGCGGGTATCGGTCTCGGAGAGGATGACCGTGGCGTGAGCCTCAGCGCCGCGGAGCTTATCGAGCTGCTGCATGGCGAGTCGCGCGGTAGGATTGGTGACCGCCGAGATCGACAGCGCGATCAGGATCTCATCCGTATGCAGACGCGGATTGACGGAGCCGAAGTGCTCGACCTTGAGCTTCTGGATCGGCTCGATGACCGCCGCGTCGATCAGGTCAACGCCCTTGGGGATGTCGCCGAGACGCTTCATCGCGTTGAGCAGCATCGCAGAGCACGCGCCAAGCAGATCGGAGGTCTTGCCGCTGATGATGGTGCCGTCATCGAGGCTGATCGCGGCAGCGGGACCGCCGGTAGCCTCTTCCCTGCTGAGCGCCGCTTTGATCACGGGTCTGCAGTCGGCGGTCAGCTTATTCTGCTTCATCAAAAGACCGATCTTGTAAGCTTCATCGGGTGAGCCGTTGCCCTTGGTCTGGTTACACAGCGCCGT
>ONUI01000266.1 GCA_900320995.1 uncultured Eubacteriales bacterium | reverse complement strand
CGAGTATATACCGCCGCCGTTGGTATAAGCGACGTTGTCTCTTATTTCCGCGCCGCTGATTTTGAGCTTTTTGTGATTGGAAATACCGCCGCCGCCGTACAGCGTGGTTCTGTTTCCGATGATCCTTGCGCTGCCGCTGATGTTGACGATGCCTGCATTGTATATGCCTGCGCCGTCAGGAGCGGTATTTTCGCCGATGGTGCCGCCGGTAAAATTCAGAGTACCCTTGTTATAAACGCCGCCGCCTTTATCCGACGCAGCGTTGCGGGCTATCCATCCGCCCTGCATATTCAGAGTTCCCTTATTATAGACGCCGCCGCCGTTAGTATTGTAACCGCCGACAATACCGCCGTCGCCGCCTGACGAATCGGTCAAAGTCAAGGTCGCGTCTGTTTCTATCAGGATGACATAGCCGTTCTCCTCTTCTTTTTTAAGATCACGTGAAAGCTTATGACCGTTCAGATTCAAGGTGATAGATCTGCCTGCAGGAACGGTCAGCGCTCCTTCGGCGCTGATATCGCTCACAAGCGCGATCGAACCGGAGCACGGAAACTCACTTTGAAGCTCATCCCATGTCGAAACGTTCGTCGCCGCGCCTACCTCAAATGGTACGATCGTGAACAAGCCGATCAGCATCGTCAGTATGAGCAGTAAGCTCACGGGCTTTCTGATTATTCGCATCAAGGATACCTCCCTACACTTATTCATAATAAGCATATCATATCTTTACCGATAATTCAATAATGATAACATAAAAAACCAATAATGCTATAGCACAAATCCGGAGAAAGTCCGACCGCTTTTCATTCACCTTTTGCTTTACCGGGAATGATCCGAAAAAAAGAGCCGAGATAATCTCGACCCCATAATGCTATGTTATACAACAAAAAACAACAAATCGCTTTTATGCAAAAGAAAGACCGCTTGAACGAGCCGAGAAATGGCTTAGTTAAGCGGTTTTTGTCAGAGTCGGAGATGGAGACATCGCCCCGGCGACCTTGATAGATAAACAAACAGGCACCTGAAGTCAGATGCCTGTCGGTTATTTATTTGGGACATTTCTCAAGCAGACCGCTTTCTGTAATCTTATATATCTTGCAATCCCGATTACTTAATATGCTGGACGAGATTGATGATCAAACCGCTCGGAGCAACATAAAAAGCATATTTGCTGGTTTCTGTCCGGAACTCGCTGATGATCTTGGACTCTCTGAAACCCTTGCTCTTGAGCAGCTCAGCCGCTTCATCAAAATCGTCGACATTGATGCGGGTGATGGTCAGATCGCGCTCGAGCAGACCGAGTTTACCGCTGACAACATCTACATGGAAGCCGTTTTCATTTTTCATACGAACTTCGTTAAAAGCCATATCCATCTCATTGACTTTGTTGTGACGTCTTTCAAACCCCAGCGCTTCAAATGTTTTGATGACCGCTTCCGCGTCTTCGGCTTTCGTCAGGATCATAGGGTTAAATCCGGTGATTTTCATTGTGCTTTTCTCCTTTGAATATGATTTTTGCAATAAGAGTCACAGCACTTCTGTATCATAATAGCATAAGTACAGCAGCTTTGCAACATGATTGATGAGCAGATTTGTTGATATTGATCTGCCTTTTGTTCTCAGCAGGATCACACGCAAATATATCCTCTGAAACCGCGGGATGAATAATAAGAATCCGCTCCGTTGTGAAAGGTGAACACCCTGCCGTACCGACGCTCGCAGAAGAGGGCTCCGCCTTTCTTTCTGATCGACTCAGGTGAATGGATCCAGCTAAGCTCGATACCCATTTCCGTCGCCTGCTTAACCGCGCTGCCTGTCGGCGGATTCTTCTTTCGCTTTTGCAAAGCCTCATCATCGTAGCACAGACTTCTGCGATCAGTGGGAGATTCTTTGGAACAGTCGCAGAAGATGAGCTTCTCTCCGGCTTCATCAAAGCCGATCGTATCAGGCTCGCCGCCGCTTTCTTCCATATTCCGCAAAGCCTTCAGCGCGACGGCGTTATCTTTCAGTCGGCTTTCGACATACTCCCATTCGAGATTCGGGTGGCGATCCATATTTTCGTTAAACCTGTTTTTCAGTATTTCCAGCATTGTTTTGTCCTCCCTGAGTCGGCTGAATAGTTTATAGCCGACTTAGTTATTCAAAATCTCATACAAGCCGTCCGTCAGGTCACGGTAATGCCTCGGGAAGTTCTGCGAACCTGTCGCGTAGATCTTTTTCCCGCCGTTGACGGTCGCGTGCAGGTTGAACATCGTGCCGTCGGTGACGCCCCGCGGATGAGAGCCGTGAAAGCCGTCCCACGAAAGAACGCCGCAGTCATTCAGAAGCTTCAGCGCGTACACTTCATCCACCTCGACACGTTTTTCAAGGACGCGTTCATCCTCGCTGTGCGTGAATCTGATCGAGTAACGGGATACCTCCGCCTTGCCGTCCTTCATCACGATCTCATACTCGGCGACATACCGCATCGTACTCACCCGAAGCGTGACAACCTCAAAATTTTCGATCCTGTGGGATTGATTAAAAATACTATTCATCATGTCAAATTTGCCCCTCACTGTTTGGTGTTTATCTTGTAACTCCGCTTGGCGATCTGAGCGATCAGATCGAGCGGGATCTCCTGATCGTGAGGGAATTGGATCGCGCCCTTGCTTGTCTTATATCCATTGAGCTGATCGGCGAATCCCTCCACCGTTTGAGGCCCGGGGTAGAGCCCGATGTGCTTTTTGTACGCGGCAAAATGAATGATGTTCCTGCCTTTTCTAAAGGTCGGCATCTGCCATTGATATAATCTGAGATGGTCATGTTGCGCCTCTTTGCAGTCTTATCGTTTCTTCAATATATCCAAGCTGTGATTGGTCGCGCCGATCAGATCCTGCCTCTCGCAGGTCGCGAAATGATAGGACAGCCATTTGTCGAATGTCGAATCGTCCATTTCTTCCAGATACTCGCGGATATAGCGGCTTGCGCCGTCTGTGGCGACGAGCTTCACCCGCTCGACCGGGACAGCAGCATTCAGTCGCTCGATGTCCTCTGTTCGAATCATTTCAAAAAGGTCTTTCGGTTCACTGACGCACTTCCAATCGTCTGTGAGCATATTCAATTCCATGACCGATCGAAGCTGATTGCACCCGAACACATACTGGATCACCGTCGCTTCATTCATGCAATATGCGACCAGAATATGACCGCCCGGCTTCGTGATCCTGACGACCTCTCTGAGCGCGACGATCTTATCCTCCTCGGAATACAGGTGATACATCGGGCCGAGTAGGAGCGTGACGTCATAGGTGTTGTCCCCGAGCATATGCAGATCGAGCGCGTTACCAAGGTACGTATTGATATTCTCACTGCCGTCGAGCTTACCGGTAAGGATATCCAGATTGTGCTGCACCAGCTCCACAGCTGTGACGTCGTATCCCTCTTTGGCGAGTGTAACGCTGTATCTGCCTGTGCCTGCGCCGATCTCGGCGATCTTACAGTCTGCGGTCAACAGAGGATCAAGATACCGGCGCGTGGTGAGATATTCCACCATGCCGACGCGGTTGTTTTCGAGCCTTCCCTCTTCATCATATCCGCTATAATAGTTTTCCAAGAATGTGTTGTTACTCATTGATTAACCTCAATTCACCCTTATTGTTCCTTTATCATTCGTCATCTGAGAGGAATCCCAGATACTCGTCGAACACATTGAAGAGCATATCTCCCGAGCAGACAGGGAGGATGAAATCGCTCTTGCTGATCGACGCGAACTCAAACAGCTCGCTCGCCGTAGTGAGTACCAGCGCCGGGATCACCTCGTAGTCCGTGCCGAACACGATCTCCAGATACGGCAGATACTTCGCCGCCTGAGACACCTCGTCGGGGTCGACCTTGTCCTTCATCTTGAACTCCAGCGAGAACACGCGATCCTCGGTGATGACCAGAACGTCCGCGTAGATCCGCACATAGCGCGCACGCTTCAAGCGAAACTCAAAGGCGATCTCCCA
>ONUI01000268.1 GCA_900320995.1 uncultured Eubacteriales bacterium | reverse complement strand
CGCGCGGGCAACGTCGCGTTCGATCATGTTCCCGTGGACGGCTCCACCCGTATGCCCGACGATCTGATGGAGAGCGTCGAGCCGTACAACTTCTCGGAAGCGGTCGACTTCCAGACCGCCTATCTCTCGGGCTACTTTGCCGACAAGTATGACGTCGACGCCGAACAGTCCATCGAGAGAGCCAACCAGCGTATCAAGACCTCTACCGAGGACGCGTTCCGCGATACGGTGCAGGGCTATGTCACCGTCACACCAGAGTATTCCTCGGTGCGTCTGCACGACGGCAAGACCAAATACGCGTTCTATCCCGTATGGCTGCTGAACACGACCTATAAGGATGAGAAATACACCTTTGCCATGAACGGCCAGACCGGCAAGTTCGTCGGCAACCTCCCCACCGATAAAGGCAAATTCTGGAGATTTGCCGCCATCTTCACCGCTGTCGCCGGCGCTTTGATCTACGGCGGCATGTGGCTGTTCCAGTTACTGTAAGGAGGCGCCGACATGACAAAACGACTTTTAGCGGCACTGTTCGCCGTTGTACTGATCCTTTCCGTCGCGATCCTCCCCGCGTATGCCGAAAGCGCCACTTACGGATACAAGCTGGATGATTCCGCGGATGTACTCTCTCCCGAGGAGGAGACCAAGCTGCTCGCCACGATCAAGGACGTCAGCGAAGCGTGCAAATGCAACCTCGCCTTCGCGACCGTGAAGGACTTAAACGGCGCGAGCTTCTCTCATAACGGCACGACGCGGGATTACGCGGACATGTATTATGAGACCCTCTACGGTCAAAACACCGACGGTATCGTCGTCCTGCTGGTGCTCAACAACGGCAAGGGCAAGCGCGATATCTACATCTCCACCTCCGGCAAGTGCATCAAGCAGCTCTCGGACAGCGAGAGAGAGGATATCTTTGACGTCGCACTTGACAAGCACAGTCCCGATTCCAAGGGCTACTATGATTTTCTTAACTACATCGCGGTCGGCATCAAGGGCGCGGTCATCCCGCATGTCAAGTGGTATATGCTCCCCTTAGCGTTCATCATCGCGTTCGTTCTCGCGATGCTCATCCTGTCGTTCATGAAAAAGCAGCTCAAGAGCGTTGAGATGCAGCGCGGCGCGGTCAACTATGTCCGTCCCGGCAGCATGAACGTCATCTCATCACGCGACTCCTACCTGTACAGCACCGTCAGCCGCACCGCCCGTCCCAAGGACAGCGGCAGCAGCTCGCACACCAGCTCCGGCGGCGGCTCTCACGGAGGCGGCGGCAGATCCTTCTGATCCGCGATTACCCCCTATAACACAGCATCCCCCACGTACAGCACGTGGGGGATGTTTTTCTTGGATATGGATGGATCACAGGATCGGCAGTTCGTATTCTTCGGTCGCATAGATCTTTTTCTCCGCTTCGGTGGGAGAATCGTTTTCTTCCTTGGAAGAAGCGCTGCCCTTGTCGTCCGATTTTGAGGAAGCGCCGCCTTGTGATGAGCTCTTGCCCGACTGATCTCCGTTCAGAGAAGCGTTTCCGTAGCTTTTGCCGGATGACGCGACAAAATAATGCCGATCAAGATACTCGGGGATATCGACGGAATCGCCGTCGGCGTTTTTGATCGTCACGATTTCACCCGAGGAATCGATCTCGATGACGTTGCCTTCCTGATCCTTCTCGATCGTACCGCCCTTGGCGGTCGTTTCGGTCACCGCCGTCGTCGCTAAGGGTAATTCTGTCGCGGATTTGGCGTCGCCGACAGCCGAGGAGGAGGATGTACTGTCTTTTGTCGCGGCGTCATCCGCGGCTTTATCCTTGTCCTTTTTACCGCACGCCGTCAGCACTACGGTGAACAGCAGGATAACAGCTAAGATAGCGATGAGGCTAAGATAGCGATGAGTTTTTTCATCCGTATTCTCCTTTACTTTTCGTCGGTGTTCTTTTCTTCACGCGGGGTGAACACGGCGCCGATCAGCAGGATAACGGCTAAGAATGCTAAAAACTTTTTCATATGATCTCTCTCCTTTACTCTTCTTCGTCTTGTTCTTTACTGCTTGCCGCAAAAACAGCGGCGATCGCCAGGATAAGCGCTAAGATGGCAATGATCTTCTTCATGTTACTCCCTCCTTTACACGATTTGGAATATATAGAATTTTAAATAATCCGTCTCTTCTACGCCCCACAGGATCGGGTGATCGGCGCTCTGCTGTCTGCATTCGATCTGCCTGAGGCTGACGTTCGCGTCAGCGGCGGCGGAATACAGCATCTTGCAAAACTGCTCGTCCGGCATGAAGTGGGAGCAGCTGCACGTCGCGAGGTAGCCGCCGCGGGGCAGCAGCTTCATCGCCTTGAGGTTGATCTCCTTATAGCCGCGCTGTGCGGCGCGCGCGGTGGAGCGCGATTTGGTGAACGCGGGCGGGTCGAGGATGATGAA
>ONUI01000269.1 GCA_900320995.1 uncultured Eubacteriales bacterium | reverse complement strand
CGGATCACGGCGAGGTTGTTCTTCAAGATCAATTCATTATCCATCACGGCATCACCTTGCAAAGCTGGAGGATCCACAGCGCCAGCATCATCAGCGCCAGCAACCCCCAAAAGATCGTGACGAACAGCTCATGCCGCTTACGCAGCTTGATGTACTTGGTCAGAAAAGCGACAAACGCCATGGTGAAAAGGACAAAATCCATGCCGCGGTTCACATAGCCCAGCACAAAACCGTTGACCGTATCGACGAGGATCACCAGAATCACGGCGATAAAATATGCCGCGTAGGTACCGCTCTTCTGCGCCTCGATATCCGCGTAATCCTTGCCGCTGTTCTCAGCCTGCGCCTTCTTCAAAATATCATCTCTGTTCATGATAACATCTCCTTTTTAATCGTCATTGCGAGGGAGCGAACACGTGCGTTCAGTGACCGTGGCAATCTCAACCGCTCTTTACTCGTCATTGCGAGGGAGCGAACATGCGTGTTCAGTGACCGTGGCAATCTCAACCGCAACAATTCAATCTTGACAAGTTTACTTGTCATCTTTGATGGCTTCATTATAGCACTGCCAAGTTTACTTGTCAATAGTTTTTGCAAAGTTTTCTTGGCATTTTTTGCACGCAAAAAAACTCCCGAAGTATATTACCTCGGGAGCATTGTTGATCAATATTGTTTTGACACGCCGTTACAAAAGCGCCGATCAACCGCCGACTTTGCAATAACGGACAGAAACGCCTCGCGTTACTCCGCGTCAGCCTTAGCCGCATCGATCACCTTCTGGGCTACCTGAGCGGGAGCGTCCTCATAGCGCTCGAACTCAAAGCTGTAGCTGCCGCGACCCTGGGTGCACTGGCGCATGAATACGGAGAAGTCAGCCATCTCAGCCATCGGGACCTCAGCCTCGACGATCTGCATGCCGTCCTCGCCGGCGTTCATACCGAGCACGCGGCCTCTGCGCTTGTTGACCTCGCCCATGATGTCACCCATGTTCGCGTCCGGAACAGTCGCCTTTAAGGAACCGACCGGCTCCAGCAGAGCGGGCTTCGCCTGCGGGATACCCGCCTTGAAAGCGAGCTGAGCGGCGGTCTTGAACGCCATTTCGTTGGAGTCGACGGGATGGTACTTACCATCATACAGCGTCGCCTTCACGCCGACAACCGGATAGCCTGCCAGCGGGCCGTGCTTGATGGAATCTCTCAGACCCTTTTCAACAGCCGGGAAGAACTGCTTCGGAACCGAACCGCCGACAACGGCGATATCGAACTCCAGACCGTCGGAATCGCACGGCTCAAACTTGATCCATACGTCACCGTACTGACCGGAACCGCCGGACTGCTTCTTATGCTTGCCTTCCACATCGGACTTGCCGCGGATGGTCTCACGATACGCGACCTTGCTCTTTAACTTGGAAACGACGACGTCAAGATGCTGTTCGCCCATACCGGACATGACCAGCTCCTTGGTCTCGGGGTCGTTCTTATACTGGATGGTGGGATCTTCCTCGACCAAACGAGCCAGACCCTGCGCTACCTTATCCTCTTCACCCTTCTTCTTGGGATAAACCGCCATCGTGAAGGAAGGAGCCGGATAATCGATGCCGTCAAGGATGACCTTGCACCGCGGCGGCGTCCTCCTGCTTTTTACCGCGAACGGTCAGCACCTTGGTAATACGCTCCTGATTGCCGGTGCGCATATTGACGAGAGGTGTATCGGTACTTACCTTGCCGGATACGACCTTGAAGTAGCTCAGCTTACCGACGAACGGGTCGGCTACAGTCTTGAAGATGATCGCGGCGGTAGCGCCCTGCTCGTTGCAGGCGATCTCTACGGGGTCGCCGTTGACGTCAACAGCGGTCTCAGAGCCCTTATCGGCAGCAGAGGGAGCGAGCCATGTGATGCTGTTCAGGAACTGCTCGATACCGAAGGTGGTGCTTGCGTCACCGCAGAATACGGGACACAGAGAGCCGTCCTTCACGCCCTGCGATACGCCGGTGATGATCTCTTCGGGGGTGAATTCCTCCTCCATGAAGAACTTCTCCATCAGCTCCTCACTGGTCTCGGCAACAGCCTCCTTGATCGCCTCGCGGAGTCCCTCAAAGCGGTCTCCCATCTCGGGGATGATCGCGGTGGGAGTCGCGTTGCCCTTAGCGTCATATTTATAAGCCTTGTATTCGAGCAGATTGATGTAGGTGTTCGCCTGACCGTTCTCAATGTGCGGAACACAGGGCATACGGAGGGACCGAAGGTCGCCTTGAGATCCTCTAATACGCGATAGAAGCGAGCGTCCTCGTCGCATACGCCGTTGACGAAGAAGATCTTGGTCAGCCCTTCCTTATCGGCAGCCTTGACCGCCTTTTCGGTACCGACGTTCACGCCGTCCTTTGCGGAGACGACGATGACCGCTGTCTCAGCCGCGCGATAGCCTTCAAAAACGCCGCCCTCAAAGTCGAACAGACCGGGGGTATCGATGATGTTGATCTTTGTATTCTTCCACTCTACGGGAGCTACTGCGGTAACGATAGATACCTTGCGGCGAATCTCCTCCGCGTCAAAGTCAAGCTGGGTGTTGCCGTCAACGGAAGTCTTACCCGCGCCGGAATGGCCTGCCATAGCGATATTGAGAATGTGTTTCGGGTCGTACTGTTTCAATGAAAAAACTCCTTTCAAGAGTGTTATACTAGTTTTTCGGTATGCTATCATAGAGATACCGATTACACGCTACCATACTATTATAGTACAAATCAAAAGTCGGTACAATAAAAACCGTCTGCCGAGCGAAAAAATCCACTAAATATATAAAAACGTTCCCTTTTGATTGTGCAGTTTGCACATAACAAGACCCTCTTTTTGACATTTTCCCCTCATATTGCCGTCATGATGCGTATAATTCCGCGCAAAAATCCTCCCTGTATACTACAGAGAGGATCCGATTTAACTTCAATTCTTCTGTCGATGCCGCAAATAGAACATCAGCGCCGTACCCATTAAGGCGTGGGCGAATTCGCCCTTTCCGTAATTGCGGATCACCTCGTCCGTCGGCATCAACTCATAGGTGAGCAGCTCGTCATGGTCGAGCGACTGCGTGCCCGTCTGCTTCAAGTCCTCAGCGAGATACACATGGAAGCGGTTTTTGAACAAGGCGGGATTCGGACTGACGGTGCCCAAGTGGGTCAGTCTGCCTGCTTCAAAGCCGGTCTCCTCCATCAGCTCACGGCGTGACGCGGTCGCGGCGTCCTCACCGTCGTCCACCATGCCGCCGGGGAATTCCAGACTCAGACACTCCGCCGAATGTCGCCACTGGCGCACCAGCACAAAGCTGCCCCGGTACTCCGCGATGACCATCGCCCAGTCAGGCGCGTCCATCGCCACATAATCGCCCTCGATCCCCGTCGCGGCGACCTCATGCTGCTCGTTTACATCGAATATCGGCGTATGCAGCAGCAATTTGCTGTCGGTGATACTCCATTTTAAATCTGTCTTATTCATCATATCCGTCCTTTGCAGCAGCGCGGTTTCTCTGAGGCGCTGACATGGTTATATTTTCGGTGCTTCTGTCGGTTTTTGCTTTCGCAGCAACAGCTTCTGTATCAAATAAGCGAGGTATGCCATGAGCATAAACGGCAGTGAGAAGATCAAATACTTGTACAAGCCGTGACCTGCGCCCCAAGGCATCTTTTCATAAATTTTTCTGCCGATGCTCGTCGCGATATAGATCTCCAGCGAGAACGCGCCGAAGAAATTGAAGAACTTGTCGATCTTCCACTTGCTCAAAGTGACAAAGCTCTGGGCAAACACAAAGGTGAGCGCCACTCCGACGATTGAGCAAGATATTCGATAATACGCGCCATGAACCTCCGGAACGCCGCATACCGGCACTCCCAATGCCGCGATCATCACGCAAATGATCAAAAACAGCGGCGAAAAATGACGTTTCTCTTTCACGGTCCTGCCCATATAGATACCGATGATAAATACCGCTAAACGCGTCAACGCTTTATCCAGCAAGTAGTACAGAGCGTTGGATCGGTGATACAACACGATCGTGATCACAGCGACAGCCGCGACCATGAGGATCGTTCTTAACAAGGCGTTTTTCTCCTGATAATGGATCACCTTGAACAGCAGCGGCGAGATCAGATAAAAGACGATGACGGCGGAAATATACCACAAAACGATCGGTTCATCATCTCCGAGCCAATAGTTGATCGCCAGCGCCGTCTTGAAAAACCTGTCGATATGGCGTTCCGCTATAATACACGTGTAAATGAGATACGGTACGATCAAAACCAGATACGGCAAATAAATGCGCGTCAGCCTTCTCCAACAAAACGTGCTCAGCTTCGGTTTCTTCGACAGCGAGAAGTACAGTCCGATACCCGACAGCAGCATGAAAACATCGACGGCACAGTTGCCCGTGCGGAGGATCAGTCCCAATGTCATCCGGATCCCTTCACATTCATTGATATTGAACGTTTCGGAACCATGAAAA
>ONUI01000270.1 GCA_900320995.1 uncultured Eubacteriales bacterium | reverse complement strand
TCGATACTATAGCGGTCACGCCGAGAATATGCGGCGGTTCCTTTTTTCAGTATGCGGTCAAGACAACGGTTGTACTTCCTTTTTCTTGTTTCTCACACTATTGATCAGCCCGTACACCACAGGGATGTAGGTCGTGAGCGGAAGAACAAAGCCCAGATATTTCAGCCAGCTGTCAGACTGGACAAGCATGTTGAATATGCCGTGGTAGATGATCGAGATCATCAGCAACGCAAAGGTACCGCAGTAGAACAGCTTTTTGTGCTTTTTGACAAAGCTCATGCCGTAGCCGACAGTCGCGGTGCAGATACCGGAAAAGCCTCTGATGATCGCCCATTCGATCGATACGGCGTCAACGCTGGTAACAAGAATATACGTGTTTTCAAACAGTGCGAAGCCGATGCCGACCGCAAACGAGGATGCAATGAGCTTTTTCTGATCATCCGAAACGACAAACGCGTAAATGAGCACCGGGATCGCCTTGATGATCTCTTCTGTCACAGGCGTAACGGTGGTGGTCACATAGGGCGTATTATATCCCAAAAGCCTGAGCATAAGACCGTTGATCTCGGAGATGAACAGCGCGGCACTGATGCCGATCAGCAAGAATACCATGATCCTGCGCGAGGTTTTATGGATCAGCGGCAGGCTGAGCAGCAATGGGACGAACATACAGATATACAGAATATAGATCAAGTTTTCCATTTAGCAATCCCCCTTACAACCGTCGGAATGATCGCCGCCGTGACAAGACCCGTGACACAGCAGCAGATGAACGTCAACAACTCATTGTTGCGGCTCAAGGCGCAGCTCTCCACAAAAATGGATACCGAATAGATCAGCGCAAGCAAGTTGTAGGGACGCAGACATTTGACCACGCCGAAATCGACGTCCGGGAAAATCAAATGCTTCAAGTTGAAGTAGGACGCTACCATCACGAACACGGTCAGCACGGCGCCCATGATCTTCCACAGATCGGAAACTTCGCTCAGCAGGAACAGACCGACATACATCAGGATCGCGGCTACCGGAGCGGCGAGCGCGATCAGTCTGTACTTGGTGAACTCCTTGGAGCGGTCGTCAAGCAGGCTGTCGACGGTGCCGTAATTGGCAGAGAAGAAGAACATCAGACTGCCGATCAAGCCCAGAAAGCCGAGCTGGAAATGTTCCGTCAGATTGCCGCCTGTCAGGAGACGAACGACATTGAACAGCCTTCCGAAGGCTATGCAGCCGAGGGAAAGGGTGATCATCTGCGCGTAAAGAGCCTTTTTGGGACGGAAGAACTGTATGCCTCCGTAGATAAACCCTGCAAGAGCACATACGCAAACAATGATGTTTGCAATCAAATACATACTCAAGTGTACCTCCTTTTTTATACGGACAAATTTACATTATTTTACTGCGACGCAACCCCGCCGTTGAAAAAAACTTTTGAACGAAAGAATATTATCAAAGGCGGGATCGGGTGCAGCGATTTGCTGTTATTGCTCGAGATAGAGCTTATTTTCTGTCACGGAAGCCGTGGTGTAGCCGCCGGTGATCTCTGCCGAAGCCTTGACGTTTCCGGCTTCACGCTGAGCAAACATATAGATGCGGTTGTCGCCGGTCATGTGATCTTTGTCAAAGGAGACAGCTCCCTCGTTGAACTCGACATGCTCCTTGTTATCGCTCTTCATCACATACTCCCACGGTATGACCTTGTTATCGCTACCGGTCGAAGCCGCCTCCATATCCTGCGAATACGGAACGTAATCATACAACGCAAAGCCGATCTTTGTCAAAGGAGATTTCATGTATTCCTTCGGCATGGTGGAGAATATGGGATCCTCCTCGCTTCTCATTCTTGTGTTGTAATCGTCGGCGGCGTACATCGTTGTGTAGTACATATAGATCTTGGGGCCGTTTGTACCTTCGTTGAGGTCTGTGGGGACAGGGTTCTTGTTCCTGTCGTACCTTACCACCGGCGCGTAATAGATCTGGTGACGCTCCGATACGATGCCCTCCGGGTGGAATTCCTCGCCGACCGTGCAGATAATGTCATAGACCGCTTCATACAGCTGCGCCTGCTTTTCTGCCTCCTTTGCCGATTCCGAGGTCTTTTCGTTGATCGCATCCTCATCGAGCGAATAACCGCGGTAGCCTAAGTAAACAAACTTTCCGCCGACGCCGCGGTTGAGATTGATGTCGCAGAACTCTGT
>ONUI01000272.1 GCA_900320995.1 uncultured Eubacteriales bacterium | reverse complement strand
TGGAACGAGAATACCGGGACTTTGACATAGTAACGCTTCTTCTCCTCGGGATAGAGGCAGAAGATGCCCTGCTCCTTGAGCGACTTGCCGAGGATGACCTCGGTCGCGATATCAGCTAATGAATAGCCTGTCGATTTGCTCAGGAACGGTACTGTTCTCGATGACCTCGGGTTGACCTCGATTATATATACGTCGTCGTTTGAATCAACGATGAACTGGATGTTGTATAAGCCGATGATGCCGATCGCTTTGCCTAACTTCTTTGCATATTGTAAGATGGTTCCCTTAACCTTGTCGCTGATGGAGAAGGACGGGTAAACGCTGATGGAGTCGCCGGAGTGAACTCCTGTACGCTCAACAAGCTCCATGATACCGGGTACGAAGACATCTACTCCGTCGCAGATGGCGTCGACCTCGACCTCTTTACCAACGATGTACTTATCGACCAGAACAGGCTTGTCTACGTCGATCTCAACAGCCGTTTTCAAATAATGTCTGAGGTCTTTTTCCTTGGATACGATCTGCATAGCGCGACCGCCAAGTACGAACGACGGACGGACGAGCACCGGATAGCCGATCTCTTCTGCGGCTTTTACGCCCTCTTCGATAGAGGTGACCGCCTTGCCTGCCGGCTGGGGGATGCCGAGCTCCTTGATGATGGCGTTGAAGCTGTCGCGGTTCTCGGCTCTCTCGATGGCGGCACAATCCGTGCCGATGATCTTCACGCCTCTGTCCATGAGCGGCTGTGCGAGGTTGATCGCCGTCTGACCGCCTAATGAAGCGATAACGCCCTCGGGCTGTTCAAAGTCGATGATCGCCATGACGTCCTCGGGGGTGAGCGGCTCAAAGTAGAGCTTGTCGGCGGTGGTGTAGTCGGTGGAAACCGTCTCAGGGTTGTTATTGAGGAGCGCTTTATAGTCTGAACGGCATGGACGGTACTGTAGTCGAACTCTACGCCCTGACCGATACGGATCGGGCCCGCGCCGAGCACGATGATCTTCTTTTTGTCGGTGCGAACGCTCTCGTTCTCTTCCTCATAGGTGGAGTAAAAGTACGGCACATAGCTCTTGAACTCGGAGGCGCAGGTGTCGATCATTTTATAGACAGGTAAGATTTGCGCGGACTTTCGTATTTGATAAACCGTCAGCTCATCGGTGTTCCACAAGCGCGCGATCGCTTTGTCGGAGAAGCCCATCCGTTTTGCGTGATACAACGCGGCTCTATCATTAATATGAGCGCTCAGCTCGCGTTCCGTTTCAATGATGTTCCTCAGCTTGCGGAGAAAGAAGCGGTCGATCTCGGTCTGCTCAAAAATCGTGTCTATGTCTATATTTTGCCTGAGCAGTTCGGCGATCGCAAAGATGCGGTCGTCGGTGCCGTCGCTGATATATCTGAGCAGTTCATCTGTCGCCATACCGTCGAACTTCTCGAGGCAGAGGTGATCCACGCCTGTTTCCAGTGAGCGGATGCCTTTGAGCAGGCTCTCTTCCAGCGTTCTGCCGACGCTCATGATCTCGCCTGTCGCCTTCATCTGGGTGCCGAGGGTGTTGGGCGCGGAGGCGAATTTGTCGAACGGGAAACGCGGCAGCTTGGTCACGACATAGTCGAGCGCGGGCTCGAAGGATGCGGGCGTATTGGCGAGGGGGATTTCATCTAAACGCAGTCCGACGCCGATCTTCGCGCTGACACGGGCGATCGGATAGCCCGATGCTTTACTGGCGAGTGCCGAGGAGCGCGACACACGAGGATTGACCTCGATCACATAGTATCGGAAGGACTGCGGATCAAGCGCGAACTGCACATTACAGCCGCCCTCGATCTTTAGGGTGCGGATGATCTTCAGCGCGCTGTCGCGCAGCATATGGTATTCCTTGTTGGTCAAAGTCTGGGACGGACAGACAACGATGCTGTCGCCGGTATGCACGCCGACCGGGTCGAGGTTCTCCATATTGCAAACGGTGATCGCGGTATCGTTCGCGTCGCGGATGACCTCATATTCGATCTCTTTATAGCCTTTGACGGACTTTTCGATCAGCACCTGATGGACGGGACTGAGGGCAAACGCCTGTCTGCCGATCTCCGAAAGTTCCGCTTCATTGTCCGCAAAGCCGCCGCCTGTACCGCCGAGGGTGAATGCCGGACGGAGTACTACGGGATAGCCTACCGCCGAGGCTGCTTCTTTTGCTTCATCAAGGTTGTATGTGATCTGAGAAGGGATGACGGGCTCGCCGATACTCTCGCACATCTCCTTGAACAGCTCTCTGTCCTCGGCGCGCTCGATGCTCTCGGAGGATGTGCCGAGCAGCTCGACCTGACATTCTTTCAATACACCCTTGCGCTCCAGCTCCATCGCGAGATTCAGCCCCGTTTGACCGCCGATGCCGGGCAGGATCGCGTCGGGACGCTCCTTGCGGATGATCTTCGCGATATATTCAAGGGTCAGCGGCTCCATATACACCTTGTCAGCGATCATCGTATCCGTCATGATGGTCGCGGGGTTGGAGTTGCACAGGATGACCTCGTAGCCCTCTTCTCTGAGCGCCAAGCAAGCCTGTGTGCCGGCGTAGTCGAACTCTGCCGCCTGACCGATGACGATAGGGCCTGAGCCGATGACCATGATTCTTTTGATATCCGTTCTCTTAGGCATTGTCCTTCGCCTCCTTCATCAAGTCGATAAACCGGTCAAACAGATAGGAGCTGTCCTGCGGCCCCGGAGCGGATTCGGGATGATACTGCACGCCGAAGACGGCGTCTTTCG
>ONUI01000273.1 GCA_900320995.1 uncultured Eubacteriales bacterium | reverse complement strand
ATCGTATCCTTTGTCATTCGTGATCGGAACGACAATCCTCTGGTATTTGAAACCTTTGACAAAGCTGTAGCCGACAACCCAAACGCTAAACCCTTGTTCCACAGCGACAGAGGCTTTCAATACACCAACCGTACCTTTCATCAGAAGCTGGTAAATGCCGGGATGGAGCAGAGTATGTCCAGAGTAGGAAAGTGTATTGACAACGGTCCTATGGAAGGATTCTGGGGGGCATTCTCAAACGCGAGCGCTATTACGGCAAACGCTTTACAAGCAAAGAGAGCTTAGCTGCTATGATCGAAAACTATATTCGCTACTACAACTTCAATCGCTTGCAACGCAACCTCGGCGTCCTGACGCCTATGCAGAAACATTACCTCTACAAAGCGGCATAAAATTACCGCAAACCTCGGAAGGACAATTCCCTTGTCCAGCCAAAATTTGCGGCATTTCTTAATTATTACATTGTAAATATTCTTTTAATTATTTCTCTGTCCTCTTGACGGGGTGCGGTTCATTCAGGATGAAGCAGTCTTTTTTTCGTTATTTTACTGAATCATGATCAGATCGGTTTTCCGATCCTCTCGTCGGAACTCGATCCCGATAACCATCTTTGGATGATCGTCGCGTCAATAACGGAAACGGTTTGATCGCCGTCCACATCGGCGACAGCATCGTTGAATGCAAATGAGAGCGGAATACCCGCCAACTTTCTCTGGATATAAGTCGCGTCAATGACCGTGACTGCGCCGTCGCCGTCCACATCGCCGAGTATCAGCGGTTCCGCGTATATGCCGCGGATATAATGCGGCTGATCGTCGATGTACAGGTAGCCGTCATTATTCTGACTTTCTTCACTCAGGACCTCGATCGCGCTCTCGTTATCGACATACACATCGCTGACGAGCTTATCGGTATCGTTCCAGCCGACAAGGGGATTGGAAAGACCACCCGACTCGCGATTCGTGGTAGCGACGTATTCATCCGCGGCGATCGTAACGGTGCTGTTTTCCCATCCGTCACTCCATTCGCCGTTCTGATAGATCAACGTTCCGTCCTTGACGAGCGCGTTGACAGTTGTACCGTCATAGTAAACGTCGATGCCGGTGATAAAGGACAAAAGCAGCTTGCCGCCGCTCGTCAGAGAATAGTTGATCGCTTGGAGAAGCTCGGCATAGGTCACTTCATATTTGTAGACCGGATTGCCGAACGGAAACATCGTGTATACATCCGACACCGTGATATCCAGCTTATCCGCGCCTTCGGGGATCCTGAATTCCGCCCGGAGCCCACCTTTGTTGGCAAAGGCTACGTCGGCGTCAACGATTCGGGCGTAGATGGAGCTGACCCAGTTTCCGGCGGTGCAGTTGCGCTGTTCTTCATCGATATAGGTCAGCCGCAGTGAATCGGTCGTGATCGCTCCGACGCTCTCATCGAGCAAAGGTTGTATCTCCGTCATCGCCTCACGCGCGACAGCGACAACATCCTGATCGAGGTTTCCCATGTTCTCCTCATTCATATATAACAGCGAGGCGGGTTCCTTGATGCTGACGGCTTTCACATCCGCTACATCGCGGAATACCGGTTTATCCTCCGATGGATTGAATTGGAGCTGTGCCGTCGCGTAGGCGGTACCGTAGGCGGCGGGCATCATATATTCCACGCCGAAGGTCGTTTTTCCGGATCGGTTATAGTGATTATGACCGCCGAGCACCAGATCGATCACAGTCCCCGCGCCTAAGCTGTTGGCGACCGGCTGTGCCTCACCGTGTGACAGCAGCACCGTTGCGTCACAGGCGCCGGAGGCTTCGAGCGAGGACGCCAGCGCGTTGAGCGATTCATAATCCTCGCGGATCTCGTATCCAAGCTCGCTGAAAGCGGACGGAATGACGCTCTTTGCGTAGTTTTCGGCAAAGCCGATCACGGCGACCTTGACGGGGATGGTATCTCCGTTGGCGTTGACAGCGGTTTTTTCAACGATGACATAGTCGTTGAGCCAGTCCTGCTTTTCGCCGTTGACAAAGAAGTTCGACAGCACGACCGGGATATGATTCTCATACTCCACGCCG
>ONUI01000274.1 GCA_900320995.1 uncultured Eubacteriales bacterium | reverse complement strand
GAAGGAAGTAGACATCATTCTGGCTACCGGCGGTCCCGGCATGGTCAAAGCGGCTTATTCCAGCGGTAAGCCGGCACTCGGCGTCGGCGCGGGCAACACTCCCGCAATCATCGACGAAAGCGCTGACGTCACTCTGGCTGTCAACTCGATCATCCACTCCAAAACCTTTGACAACGGTATGATCTGCGCTTCCGAGCAGTCCACGATCGTACTCGACAGCATCTACGACGCCGTCAAACAGGAATTCGCGGCGCGACCATCATCATCAACGGCTCTCTCAACGCGAAGATCGTTGGACAAAAGGCGGCTAAGATCGCCGAGCTGTCGGGCGTAAAGGTTCCCGCCGGCACGAAGATCCTGATCGGCGAGGTAGAATCCGTTGATCTCAGCGAGGAATTCGCTCACGAAAAGCTCAGCCCCGTTCTTGCCATGTACCGCGCTAAGGACATTCAGGACGCGTTCGGCAAGGCGGAGCAGCTCGTCGCGGACGGCGGCTACGGCCATACCTCCTCCATTTATATCGACGCTGTCAACGAAAAGGACAAGCTCGATGAATTCGCGGCACGTATGAAAACCTGCCGTATCCTGGTAAATACTCCGTCCTCACAGGGCGGTATCGGCGACCTGTATAACTTTAAGCTCACGCCCTCGCTCACCCTCGGCTGCGGCTCGTGGGGCGGAAACTCCGTCAGCGAGAACGTCGGCGTCAAGCACCTGATCAACATCAAAACAGTTGCCGAAAGGAGAGAGAATATGCTTTGGTTCAGAGCACCCGAAAAGATCTATATCAAGAAGGGCTGCATGCCTGTTGCCCTCGATGAATTGAAAAATGTCATGAACAAGAAGCGCGTGTTCCTTGTGACCGACAGCTTCCTGTATAAGAACGGCTATACAAAGCCCATCACCGATAAGCTCAACGAGCTGGGGATCCAATACACCTCCTTCGCAGATGTAGAGCCCGATCCCACCCTCGCCTGCGCGATCAGAGGCGCCGAGCAGATGAAGTCCTTTGAGCCGGATACCATCATCGCTCTCGGCGGCGGCTCCGCGATGGACGCGGCAAAAATCATGTGGGTGCTTTACGAGCATCCCGAAGTCAACTTTATGGATATGGCGATGCGCTTCTCCGATATCCGCAAGAGGATCTACACCTTCCCGAAGATGGGCGAAAAGGCTTACTTTATCGCGATCCCGACCTCTGCCGGCACCGGCTCCGAGGTAACTCCCTTTGCCGTTATCACCGACGAAAAGACCGGCGTCAAGTATCCGCTCGCGGATTACGAGCTGCTGCCGAATATGGCGATCGTCGATACCGATTTCCATATGACCGCTCCCAAGGGGCTGACCGCCGCCTCCGGTATCGACGCCGTTACCCACGCGCTTGAGGCTTATGCTTCCATGATGGCGACGGATTATACCGACGGTCTGGCACTCAGAGCCTTGAAGGTGATCTTCGAATATCTGCCCAGAGCCTACGATAACGGTCTGAACGACGCCGAAGCCAGAGAGAAGATGGCGAATGCCGCCACAATGGCGGGTATGGCTTTTGCCAACGCCTTCCTCGGCGTATGCCACTCTATGGCGCATAAGCTCGGCGCCTTCCACCACCTGCCTCACGGCGTGGCAAACGCCCTGATGATCGACGAGGTGCTTCGCTTCAACGCGGCTGAGGTTCCCGCAAAGATGGGTACGTTCCCGCAGTACGATCATCCGCATACTCTCGCGCGCTACGCGGAGGTCGCCGATTATCTCGGCGTAGGCGGCAAGGACGACAGCGAAAAGCTCACCAACCTGATCGCTAAGATCGACGAGCTCAAGGCGAAGATCGGCATCAAATCCACCATTAAAGAATACGTTCCCGACGAGCAGGACTTCCTCGACAGACTGGACGATATGACCGTACAGGCGTTTGACGATCAGTGCACGGGCGCTAACCCCCGTTATCCGCTGATGAGCGAGATCAAGCAGATGTATCTGAACGCTTATTACGGCAAGACCTTTGAGGAGACCGATACACCCGACGAAAAACAACTCGGCGGAAAGCTCGATAAAAAAGACATCAAGCAGTCGTTTCGCAGAGCAAA
>ONUI01000277.1 GCA_900320995.1 uncultured Eubacteriales bacterium | reverse complement strand
ATCTGGAGGGAGTGGCGTTGATACAATCGACATGGTGCTTCGCCATCAAATCGGCAAGCGCGCGCGGATCGTTCATCTCATCCTCCGCGGCAAAGATCAACGTCTTGCCGTTGCACAGCGCGGCGGTATGCTCCTTAAAGGACATATCGAAGGATACGGTGGTCACGGAGAGGTAGTTGGACACACGCTCTTTGACGTTGTACATGATGGTATTGCCCCTGTGCGGCGTGAGATAGTTACAGATACCCTTGTGGCGGAGCATAACGCCCTTGGGCTTGCCGGTCGAGCCGGAGGTGTAGATCATGTAGCTCAGCTCATCGCCGGTCATCGACAGATCGGGATTATCGGCAGGATCACCTGCTGTGATATCCAAAACGTCGATCGCCTTCTCGGCAGGATAATCCGCGAGCCTGTCGGCGGTGGTGATGATGTAGCTCGCCTCGGAATCGGTGATGATATGGTTGATACGGTCGGCGGGATACTGCGGATCGCAGGGGATGAACGCCGCGCCGGCTTTACGCTGTCGCCGACCTTGACGCCGCGCTTGATCAGATTCGCGGCGACGGTATTGGCTTTGTCGTTGAGTTCCTTGTATGTCAGCGTCGCGTCCTGCGCGATCACAACAGTCTTGTCGCTGTTCGCGGCGGCGCTCTTCTCAAAGAGTTGATGTAAGAGGACAACGGGGGTGTCGGCGGACTCGACCACGCTCTTTTCCTCCATCACAGCCGCCTGATCCTCAGGCAGAGCGGAGGCTTCACGCACGGTGGTGACGGCGGCGTCGGCGAGCAGATCGAGGGTATGTCTGATCTGTCCGATGAAGCCCTCTACGACATGATCCTCGAACAGCTCGGAGGAATACTGCACCATGAAGCGCAGACCCTTGGCGCCCTTGCGGATGACGATACCGATATCGCGGCTCATCTTCTGCAGCGGCGCGTACATCTCCACGCTCAGACCGTCCTTGTCATACGCAGGCGGGTTCCACATGAAGTTGACGCTCACATCGAACATCGGATTGCGGCTTTCGTCACGCTGTTTGACGAACTCGCGCACCACATCCTCGAACGGCAGGAACGCGCCGTAGGTAACGCCTCTGACCGCCTCGCTGACAGAAGCGAGATAATCGGTCAGCGCGGCGGTGCGCCACGGCTTGACGCGCACGGGCGCGGTGTTGACGAACATACCGATCACATTGTCGGCGCCGTTGGGACGGGTGTTGGTGGGGATGCCGAGGACAAGATCCTCGGACGCGGTATATTTGCCCAGCGCCATGGAGATCGCCGAGAAGATCAGCTCAAACTCGGTGACTGTATAACGGCGCGCGGTATTGTCAATGGCTTTGAGCGCCTCGTTGTCGTAGTCAAAGACGATCTCTTTGTCGGACAGCGGGTGCACCTTGGGACGTTTGCCCTTGAGCGGCATTTCGCTGACGGGTACGCCGTCCTCGAACAGCTTGTGATAGAACTGCATACCGCTCTCGTATTTTTCGTTCAGACTGTCATCATACAGATCGCTCAGATCGATCTCGTCCGCCGTGATCTCTCTGCCGTTCAAGCCGTCGATCAGCTCCTTGACAAAGGTGCCGGCGGAACCGCCGTCGAACGCGATATGATGGATCGCCAGATGCAGGATAATGCTGCCGTCGGCGACCGCGTACAAGGTCGGGATCACGGGGATATCGGCGTTGAGGTCGAAGGGAGTGGCATAGCTGTCCACCTGCTCGATGACCTCTTCACGTGTAGCCGCCGTTTTCTCGATGATCGTCGGCAGCTTTTCGGTCAGCACGCGTACAGGCAGACCGCTTTCCTCCGCGTAGAAGGAATGGAACGCCTCATGCGCCGCGAAGATCGTATTCAAAGATTCTTTGATATCGTCGAGGGACGCGCCCTTGATGATCGCGGCGATGTTCAGGTTATATACCGTCGAGTCGGGATCCAGCTTCTGTTCAAGGTACATGCCGCGCTCGCTGGGCGTCAGCGGATAGACCTTGACCTTCTTTTTCTTCTTACCGACCGTTTTCGCGTTCGCCTTTTCGATCAGCTGACGCTCGATCATGCAAGGTGTTTTGCCCGCGAAGATATCCGCCGTGGAAACGTGATAGACCTTACATTCCTCGGCGATCATCGCGCACTTGATGGAGTCGCCGCCCAAAGCGAAGAAATCGTCTTCGATACCGACGTTC
>ONUI01000280.1 GCA_900320995.1 uncultured Eubacteriales bacterium | reverse complement strand
CCTTCATCAAGTCGATAAACCGGTCAAACAGATAGGAGCTGTCCTGCGGCCCCGGAGCGGATTCGGGATGATACTGCACGCCGAAGACGGCGTCTTTCGAGCACTCGACGCCTTCGACCGTGTTATCCAGAAGATTGATATGCGTCGCGGTGAGCGGCGTGTTTTTCAGGCTATCCGCGTCGACCGCGTAAGAGTGATTCTGCGAGGTGATCTCGATCTTATTTGTCAGAAGATTCTTGACAGGATGATTGCCGCCGCGATGACCGAATTTCAGCTTGTAGGTTTTAGCTCCGTAGGCGAGGGACAGGATCTGATGACCCAGACAGATGCCGAAGATCGGAACCTTTCCGAGCAGCGCTTTCACGGTGTCGATCACCTCGGGGACATCCTCGGGATCACCGGGGCCGTTGGATAAAAAGATGCCGTCGGGATCGAGAGAAAGAATATCACGCACGCTTGCGTTCCACGGAACGACCATCACATCACAGCCTCTTTGTGTGAGTGAACGCACGATGTTCATTTTCATGCCGCAGTCGATGGCGACGACATGGTACAAATGCTCGGTGGAATCGTATTTCTGAAAGCGGTTCCTGCTGACGCGGCTGACAGCGAGCCGTGATCCCGGATATGGCGGATCAATCGTCTGGTATCGATCTCGCTGATGCCGACGATACCGTAACGCTTCATCACATCCTCCAAGGGCTCCTTACTGCGGAAGTTGGACGGCTCGCCGTTATATTCGCGCACGATCAGCGCGCCGATCGTCGGCGTGTCGCACTCGTAGTCGTCCTCCGCCATGCCGTAGTTGCCGATAAGAGGATACGCCATCACGACGCCCTGATCGGTATAGGACGGGTCGGAGAGGATCTCCTGATAGCCGACAGGCGAGGTGTTGAACACGATCTCAACGACCCTTTCATCCATACAGCCGAAGCCCTTTCCGTAGAACACGGCGCCGTTTTCCAGTATCAATTTGCGATCGAATTGTGAATTGTCAATCATTCCATTCATCCCTTTTGTTGTTCACTAATTTTGGTTTCAAAGCGATTCTTCGCGGTTTTGTCGGGGGTCGCGGTCGGATAGCTTCCGCCGAAGCAGGCGGTACAAAAGCCGCTGTCCTCTCCTGTCAGCAGCCTGACGTTTTCGATACTGAGGTAACCGAGCGAGGTCACGCCGATCTCCTTTGCGATCTCATCGGTGCTCATTCGGTTGGCGATCAGCACGTCGGCGGAGTCGATGTCGGTGCCGTAGTAGCACGGGGCGACAAAGGGCGGCGCGCTGACGCGCATATGGATCTCTTTGACCCCTGATTTCCATAAAAGATCGGCGATTCGGCGGCAGGTGGTACCGCGCACGATCGAATCGTCGATCAGCACAACGCGCTTATCCCTGACGATCTCACGGATCGGATTGAGCTTGATCCCCACGCCCGCTTCACGCGAGCCCTGTCCGGGGGTGATGAAGGTACGCGCGATGTACTTGTTCTTGGTGAAGCCGATGGCGTATGGTATCCCCGATCCATACGAGTACCCGATCGCCGCCTCCAATCCCGAATCGGGAACGCCGATGACGATGTCCGCGTCCACGGGATGCTCCTTCGCCAGAAATCTGCCTGCTCTCTGACGGCACAGGCTGACAGACGCGCCGTCGATCACCGAGTCGGGACGCGCAAAATAAATGTATTCAAACACGCAAAAATGCTTGGGCGCTTTGCCGCAGTGCGCCGTATCGAACCGCAGACCGTTTTTGTCGACGATAGCCATCTCGCCCGGCATCAGATCTCTGACGAGCTTGGCGCCGACCGCGTCCAGCGCGCAGGATTCCGAGGCGAATACTACACTGCCGTTATCGGTCACGCCGTAGCACAGCGGACGGAATCCGTGCGGATCACGGACGGCGATCAGCTTTTGCGGCGAGCAGATCACGAGGGAGTACGCGCCTTCGATCGATTCCATCGCCGCGCTGATTGCCTTCTCGATCGAGCCTTGGCGCAGTCGCTCCTGAACGACCATATAGGAGATGACCTCGGAGTCGGTTGTCGTATGGAAGATCGCGCCGTTCTCCTCCAGCCTTGTTCTCAGCAGATAGGAATTGGACAGGTTGCCGTTATGGCACAGCGCCATCCTGCCCTTGTGGTGATTGACCAAAAGCGGCTGGATATTCTGGGCGGCGTTGCTGCCGGTGGTGGCATAG
>ONUI01000281.1 GCA_900320995.1 uncultured Eubacteriales bacterium | reverse complement strand
ATGTCACAGCCCAGCTTTTTGAAAAGGTAAAAGCTCAGCACGGTGATGAACTCGAATTCCGTGATGACGGTGCCCTGCTCGTTGAGCTTTTTGAGCTTCGGCTCAAAGAAGGTGACCGCCTCGGCGAGGGTCTCTTTGTCGATCATCTGATTGTTGATCTGGATGCGCTCGCGGAAATCGACGATATACGGCGAGGTGAACAGCCCGACCTTATAGCCCGCCTGCTGCAAAACGGAGCTGAGCATGGCGCAGACGGAGCCTTTTCCGTTCGTGCCCGCGACATGGATGAAGGATTGCCCCAGTACCTCGGGTACGGTACGAAACAGCTTTTTGACGCGGTCAAGCCCGGGTCGTGAGCCGAATTTGTCAAGTGAGTGGATGAATTGCAGACTTTCTTCGTAATTCATGGGAATCCTCCTTTTGATAATGTAGGGCGGGGGCTTGCTCCCGCCGAAAACATTTGATGAAATCAAATTTGAAAACAGACGCAGATGATCGGATTATAAAGAATATCGGCTTCGCTTTTTTACTTGTACCGGTGGAAAAGTCCGGCGGGAGCAAGCCCCCGCCCTACTTTACTATCTACATCAATTCCTTATAGATATCGTTCTTCTTGAGTCCCGCCATCGCCGCGGCTTGCTTGGCAGCTTCGGTGGGGCGCATACCGCCGTCGATCAGCTTCTGCGCGTAGGCGACGGCGTCCGATAGGGTGATCTCGGATTGTTCTTCGGTCTTTTTGCCCTCTAAGACGAGGACGATCTCGCCCTTGAGCGAACCGTCGGCATACTTCTCAGCCGCCTCCCTGGTGGTGGTGCGGATGATCTGTTCATGCACCTTGGTCAGCTCGCGCGCGATGGTGAGCTTGCGGTCGCCGAACGCGGCGTAAAAATCCTGTAAGGTATGGGCGAGCTTATGCGGCGCTTCGTAGAAGATCATGGTGCGGCGTTCACCGAGCAGGCTTTCGAGGTGCTCCGCGCGGCTCTTTTTGTTCACGGACAAAAACCCCTCGAAGGTGAAGCGGCCTGTCTCGAGCCCCGACACCGCCAGTGCGGAGATCACGGCGCTCGGTCCGGGGACGACCACGGTTTTGACGCCCGCTTCTTCACACTGCTTGATCAGATCCTCGCCGGGATCGGAGATGCACTATTATGCTCAAAATAGCTGATCATCGGCTTTTTGATGCCGAAGTGATTCAGCAGCTTGACGGTCACGCGCGTATCCTCGGCGGCGATGAAATCCGCCTCTTCCAGCGTGGCGACCGCGCGGGGTGACATGTCGCCCATGTTGCCGATCGGCGTACCGACGACATATAATGTATTCTTCTCCATAGGGAATCTCCCTTCGGTCAATCAATTAATGCAATCCCTCAGCTTCGCGTTGCTCGTCACTTTCCTTAGAAAAGGAAGGCTGATCATGATGATCCTTATAGCTTCCGTAGATTTCTCTCATTTCGAGGGTGAAGCCGTTTTCGTCCTCGATGATCAGCGCGGGCAGGACGTCCATATAGCCCGGCTTCGCGCCGCGTTTGGCTTCACACAAAAAGAGCTTGGGCGCTTTACCGACCCTGCCCTGTACCATGCGCAGGCGTTTGGGCTCCATGCCGTGGGCGCGCATTGCGCCGAGCACATCGGTCAGGCGTTCGGGGCGCTGACACAGGACGAACCGTCCGCCGAAGCGGAGCAGCCACTCCGCCGCCGCGCAGATATCATCGAGCGTACATTCCGTTTCATGCAGGGCGATCTTCTTCGCGCTGTCGGGGCTGATGATCCCCGAGCCGCCGAGCTTATACGGCGGGTTGCAGATGACGAGATCGCACTCACCCGCGGGCATGCGTGTGTGCATTTCTTTGATATCTCCCAAAACAGGTTGAATGAGCGACGCGCGCTCGATCCCGTTCTCCGTGTTGCGGCGAATACTGTGCTGCAGCAGGTCGATCGCCTCGGGCTGGATATCAACGGCGGTGATGTGACGCGGCGCGGTATCGCGGATCAACAAGAGAGGGATCGTACCGCAGCCGGTGCCGAGCTCAACGATCCTGTCGCCGTTTTTCGGCGCGGCAAAATGCGCCAGAAGGATCGTATCGGTGGAAAAATGATGGGCGTCGGTGACATAGACCGTCACCCCGCTGCCCAGCGGCTCCAAGCGCATTTGAATCACCCCTTTTGATAGTGGATAGTTGACAGTGGAAAGCGGAAAGTTATTGTTTCTCGCTGACGCTCGGTCGATAGATACAATCCCTCACCCGCTCTCGTGGGAGCCTCCTCGCCGGAAGCGGCTTCTTCTGCGAAGACAGCCGACCCTTTTGTCCGCTTTGCGGACATTTCCCCTAACAGGGGAATCTCCCTTTGTCTTTCAGACATTCCCCCAACGGGGGTACCTTTCCCAAAGGGAGCCTTTTTTCTATTTTATCACACTCGGTCACACTTGTAAACGGTTTCGGTTGAGATTGCCACGGCACATCAATGTGCCTCGCAATGACAATTGATGATAAAAAAATAACCGAGGCACAAAGCCTCGGTCGTTTCTTAATCTTCGATTACTCTGCAGCAGGAGCGCCTACGGGGCAAGCATCAGCGCAGGAACCGCAATCGATGCA
>ONUI01000283.1 GCA_900320995.1 uncultured Eubacteriales bacterium | reverse complement strand
CAAGGGGAAGGCAATAACTAAGTAAGGCGGTACTGATGTACCGCCTTCAACTCGTTTTCATTATTTCTCCATACCGAAGCGCTTCTTGAAACGGTCAACACGGCCGCCTGTATCAACAAGCTTCTGTTTACCGGTAAAGAACGGATGGCACTTGGAGCAAATTTCAACACGGATATCCTTCTTGGTAGAGCCGGTCTCGATCACATTACCGCAAGCGCAGGTAATGGTAGTCTGGCCATAATTAGGATGGATCTTTTCCTGCATTTCATTCACCTCTTTCACATAGCCATATTCGTGTAGCCATAATTAACATAAGTATTATACACTAATAATCTGCAAAAAGCAAGTGTTTTTTCTAATTTTTTATATTGACGGGCAAAAGAAATCTTAATGCGCCGCGAGATACTCCGTAAAGCGGTCAAAATTCATATCCAACGCACGCATATTATGGGCGTAAGTCTTGCCGACATAGCGGAACAGATGGGAGGAATACGAGATACCGCCCGCGTTCTCCTTATTGGGATAGCGCAGGATAAAGCCGTAATCGACACAGTGACGGGTCAGCCATGAATAGGCGGGCGTATCGGCGAACTTGCCGTCGGTTTTGACGGTCAAATAGACCAAAAGTCCCGTTTGCTGTTCACTCTCCCCCGCCGGCGGTAGTTCCTTTTTGACATGAGCCTCCGCCATGATCAGAGTCGCCTTGGAATCCTTGCGGTATTTTTCTACCTCTTCCTTATAGCGCTTTGCCTGATCGTCATAGGACACATAGCCCTCCACGACCATCAGATCAAAGCCCGCCTTCTTCGCGTCGGCGACCATGCTGTTCAGACCGTCAGCCGCTTCGGGCGCGATTTGGATCCCGCAGCATTCGATCGTCTCAGGCACAAAGCTCTTGTCGATCGGAGAAGCGGCGCTCACGGTTTTTAAGAACATGGGATTGGAGGAATGGGTGTCATCCTCGATCACTTCCGAGGGCGAGATCGGGCTTTTTTCATTGAGCGTATTCACATAAAACTTATACCCGAAGAAGATGCCGACCGCCAAAACGGCAAGCATGATCAGCGGAAGGATATACAGCAAGGCACGCAGATTTTGTACCTTGTTTTCCTCCCGCGCCTGCTGTTCTTCCAGAACACCGCGATTCACTTTTCCGAGTTTAAAGTTTCGTTGGTTCCTGCTCAATTTGTCCTGCCTTTATAAGTTAATTTTCGTATATCGCAGTAGATCTCAGCCAATCAGCCGTCGCGAAAGCGCTCGGCTTCTTGGGAGATCCTTGCGTGGGTGCTTGCTGTAAGCCAATCGCAGACTTCGTCTGCTCTTGGACAGCACCGCATCATTTAATCGCCTTGGTGTCGATCTCTTCGCGCATCATGTCCTTGAATTCGTTCAGAGACATAGAGCCGAGATCGCCGTCCTTGCGGTGACGGATAGAAACGGTATCGTTCTCGATATCCTTGTCGCCGATGATGACCATGTACGGGATCTTCTGCACCTGCGCCTCGCGGATCTTGTAGCCGATCTTCTCATTACGATCGTCGACCTCGACGCGCATACCCATATCCTCGAGCTCCTTGGCGATCTCGAAGACACGGTCGTGATGACGGTCGGCGATGGGCAGCAGCTTGACCTGTACGGGCGCCAGCCACAGCGGGAACGCGCCGGCGTACTTTTCGATCAACAGCGCCAGAGTTCGCTCATAACAGCCGATCGAAGTACGGTGGATGATAAACGGATGCTTCTTCACACCGTCGCGGTCAACATATTCCATACCAAACTTTTCGGCGATCATCGGGTCGATCTGGATGGTGATCAGGGTATCTTCCTTACCGAATACGTTTTTGATCTGGATATCGAGTTTGGGGCCGTAGAACGCCGCCTCACCGATACCGATCTTATAATCGATGCCGAGGTCATCGAGGATCTTGCCCATCATGCCCTGGACATTGTTCCACTCTTCCTCGGTGCCGATATACTTCTCACGATCGTTGGGATCCCACTGGGAGAAGCGATAGGATACGTCCTCATACAGCCCAAGCGTCTTCAAGCAGGTGATCGCAAGGCTCAGGCAGTGCTCAAACTCACCCTCGAGCTGCTCGGGCGTACACATCAAATGACCCTCACTGATCGTGAACTGACGGACACGGATCAGACCGTGCATCTCGCCGGACGCCTCATTACGGAACAGCGTAGAGGTCTCGTTCAATCGCATGGGCAGGTCGCGATAGCTTCTGCCGCGATTGAGGAACGCCTGATACTGGAACGGACAGGTCATCGGACGCAGCGCGTAGACCTCACGCAGCGCGTAGACCTCGTCGTCGTTATCGGGATCGCCGAGGATGAACATACCGTCCTGATAATGATCCCAGTGACCGCTGATCTTGTACAGATCGGATTTCGCCATAAACGGCGTCTTGGTGAGCTGCCAGCCGTTCTTTTGCTCAAGATCCTCGACCCAGCGCTGCAGCAGCTGGATGATACGAGCGCCCTTGGGCAGCATGATCGGCAAGCCCTGTCCGATATAATCAACGGTGGTGAACAGCTCGAGCTCTCTGCCGAGCTTGTTGTGATCGCGCTTTAACGCCTCTTCTCTGCGGGTGATGTACTCCTCGAGCATGGATGCCTTGGGGAAGGAAATACCGTAGACACGGCAGAGCTGCTGGTTCTTAGAGTCACCGCGCCAGTAAGCGCCGGTGCAGTTGGTCAGCTTGAACGCCTTGACCGGAGCGACGGACATCAGGTGAGGACCCGCGCACAGATCGACGAATTCCGCCTGTTTATAGAAGCTGATCGGCTCGCCCTTACCGGCGTGCTCGGAAGCGAGCTCCACCTTATAGGGCTCTGCGTTCTCATTCAGAAAATCGAGCGCGTCCTGCGGCGCTTTCTCAAAGCGGGAGATCTCGATGCCGGACTTGACGATCTTCTTCATCTCAGCCTCGATCTTTAAGAGATCTTCACTGTCAAAGGGCTTTTCAACATCAAAGTCATAGTAGAAGCCTTCGTCGATGGACGGGCCGATCGCGAGCTTGGCTTCCGGATACAGACGCTTGACCGCCTGGGCGAGAATATGAGAGGTCGTATGCCAGAACGCCTGCTTGCCCTCGTCGTTATCAAAGGTCAGCAATTCCACCTTGCAGTCCGCGGTGAGTTCGGTGCGCAGATCGCACACCTTGCCGTCGATCAGCGCGGCGCATACGTTTTTATACAGTCCCATGGAAATGGACTTGGCGATCTGAGCGGGAGTAATGTTTTCTTCAAACTGCTGTACCACTCGTGCCTGCTAACAATAACGGCAACCCTCCGTCATCGAAAGAATCGATGACACCTCCCTTAGGAAAGGGAGGCAAAAAAGCCCTGCTATTTCCGAAGAAACAACAGGGCGTATTAACGCGGTTCCACCTGATTCGATATTCATCGATAATCGGTTGAAATTGCCACAGCATAAACCCTCAGTCAGCTTCGCTGACAGCTCCCTTAAGAAAGGGAGCCGTTTAAGCCTCGCAATGACAATCAATATGAATATCCTCATTGCCTGCCTTAACGCGGCTCACGTCGCCCCATTTCCTGAGCGAGACATATCATACGATATGAGGGGTGGTATCCCGCTACGCGCGTACCGTCTTACACCGACCGACGACTCTCTGACAACGCGGAAACAGCGGACATTGTCCCCTATTCAATATTTCAAAAATTAATATATCACCTAAAAAGGCGGCTGTCAATGGTTAATCGTAAAAAACTAAA
>ONUI01000284.1 GCA_900320995.1 uncultured Eubacteriales bacterium | reverse complement strand
ATCTATCTGCTTCAGGTACCGTTCAGCGAGATGGGCTTCGGCTTGTTCATGTACTATAAATACTGGGCGATCTGGACGGTGCTCACCTTCCCGATGGCGTTTGTCGGCTGGTTCATCACCAAGCGCAATTGGCTGAGCCTGCTGATCCTCTCGCCGATCCTCTTTTTGCTGATGTTCACCTCGGTGAACTCCTTCATGTTCACGTTCCGTCATTTTCCGCATCAGCTCATCACCGCGCTGTTCTGTCTCGCGCAGATCGTGCTGTATCTCTACGCGTTCACGCCCAAGTGGATCCAGCGCGCGATCGGCTTCTTTGTGCCGCTGATCGCCGTGATCGCCTATGTCATCGTCACACCCAAGGTTTCCTACAGCGGCAACTACTTCCTTCCCGACGAGCCGGTGCTGTCCGATCAGGCGGTCGTGACGGCGGTCGAGAATCCGAATATCGCGGATATCCGCGTGCTGGAGCCGGATCAGGTGTACGTCGACGGCAAGGACTACGGCACGTCGGATTTCACCATCACCGACGGCGACAAGGCGTATCATTACAGCCTTGAGATCTACGAGGACGATGAAGGTCACTCTCAGCTGAATATCACGAAAAAATAAACGAGGCAACACCGCGCATCTATATTATTATGCGGTATTTCCTGGATTACTTGTTTTTTGCTTTATAGGCAAATTTTCCTTCCCGCCGTTGATGGCAGTTCCGTCAAGATGGTATTTTAAAAAGGCGGGAGAAAGCGCCCACCGGCGCATATTGTCATGATGTTGTCATACTCGGTGTGCTATACTGGTGCCATCAAAGAGAAAAGGAGTCCTCAAAATGAAAAAGATCAACATCAACAACGAACTGACCCTTTCTTATAACGAGCCGTTCAACATCATGACTGCCGGAGAACTGAAAACGTACTGCGGCACCGCCGTCAATCACTCGAGGACAGCTTCATGATCAACGTCGGCGGCAAAGAGGCGGTCGGCATCCGCTTTACCTACACGGCAAACGATGTGGATATCCGACAGATCGGCGAGACCTCCGCTTTACGCGTCAACAAGAAAGTCTACGTGATCCAGTACGTATCCCGTCTGGAAGGCGACGACCGGAACCGCGCCGTTTATCACGAGATCTTAAAATCTGTCAGAGCGAACGCATAGTTCAACAAACGAAACGGAGGAAGCAGGATGAAACGATTCCGCATCTTTCAATCACACAGCGATTTTGACCAACCGGCGTTTTCTCCCGAAACCCACGACGCGGTGATACGCAGCTCGATATGCACCGGTGAAAAGGTCGCCGGCTTCAAGAGCAAGAAGGACGGTCATTTTTCCGAGGTCATGCTGATCCGCTCGGAAAAGGACTTGGAGGACTTCAAGCGGGAGTACCGCGTCACGACTGTCAAAACGGAATACTAAATAAAACAACTTTCCCCACAGTTTGACGGAGGGCTTTAATTCAACTGCACAAACATCCAACATTTTTTCAAAGGATATTTCTATCCTGTCTGCATCTCTCTATAGATAATAGAACTTAGAGCATTCATTATTGCGTTATACTTTGCTTGGTCAGCAAAAAGCGAGAACGCGCTTCCCGTATTGCGGCAGTGATAGATCGAGAAAAATCCCTTGATCACATCCACCTGCTCGTAAACGCCAACTTTTGCAACTACAATTCTCTTAATAACCTGATCGGCAATGATAAGGATCACAGCCAGCACAGAAAAAATAACACAGGCGATCGGAGTCTTCGCCCTCTCTTTAACAACTAATTCATTCTCACTCATATTCACAGAACCGCTTAATATCGGTACACCTTCCGTTTCTGTCAGTCTCGAAAATAATGCCGCTTACAAAACCCGGACCGTCTGCAGCCTCGTATTTTGCGGGAAGCTTATATGCAAGCCTCTTGATCGATGCATCGATGTTCATGCCAAGGATGGATTCCTTAGCACCGCACATGCCGGCATCAGTAATATAACCGGTCCCTTGCGGCAGGATAGCCTCATCTGCAGTCTGAACATGCGTATGTGTACCTGCCACAGCAGATACCTTGCCGTCGAGATAATAACCCATCGCACATTTCTCGGATGTG